>CANQOU010000074.1 GCA_947625565.1 uncultured Clostridia bacterium | reverse complement strand
TTATCTTGTCCTAATGTAAAGGAAGGATGTATGGCATTTGGAAATACATATGATGGAGTAAAAAAAGTAACAACAGAAGTAAGAAAAGTATTAGATAAACCACTAATTGTAAAATTAACACCTAATGTAACAAATATTGCAGAAATTGCTAAGGCAGTAGAAGATGCTGGGGCAGACGGTGTATCTTTAATAAATACATTACTTGCAATGAAGATTGATATTTACAAAAAAGCTCCTGTGCTTGCTAATATAACAGGTGGATTATCAGGACCAGCAATTAAGCCAGTAGCTGTTAGAATGGTATATCAAGTAGCACATACTGTAAAGATTCCTATTTTAGGAATGGGAGGAATTATAAATGGAGAAGATGCTATTGAATTTATGTTAGCAGGGGCAACAGCAATATCAATAGGGGCAGGAAACTTCATTGACCCATATACAAGTATAAAGACAGTAGAGGGAATTGAAAACTATATGAAACAACAAAAAATAGAAGACATCAATGAAATAATAGGAGCAGTAAAATAATTATGAAAAAGAAATGAAGGTTATAAATACTTTATTTCTTTTTTATATTTCAAAATCAATATAACTTATTACTTTTAGTTAGAACGAACATGTTATAAATTTGTCGAAAAATGCGATGAAAAGTGCAAAAAAATCAAATAAAAAGTGTTGACAAATCGAAAAAAAGAATTTATACTCAGAATAAGAATTATAATTCTTTTAAAATTTCATTCCAAAATTTAAATCGAAAAAAATCCAAGGCCAACTGAAGAAAAAGAATATATAAGGAAAGGAGGAACTAAATAGAGATAAGAAATGAATCAATATTTGTATTGCAATAGAAATTATATATTGAGGAGAATTTTAAATACAGAAGAACGAGCTGACATTATAAAAGACTTAATTGAAGCGATTTTAGAAATTAAAATAAAAGAAATTTTAATAAATCCATATGTAAAAAAGAATGAAAAATATTTACCAAGAGAAGAAAATTTTGGCGTAGTTGATGTACGTATAAAAACTGATGAACTTCAAGATTATAATGTTGGCATACAATTTTTAGATGGAAAACATATACAAACTAAAATTGCACTATATTATCTATATGTACATTCAAATCAAATTTTTTATGATGATGAAAGAAAAATAAGTAAAACAATTACTATAAATTTTATGGATTTTCCTTACCAATATAAAAGTTCTGATTACCATGAAATTGCTATCTTAAATAAATTTAAAAGTATTGATTTTAGAGAAGAAGAGGCAGAGGCTCATATGATTGAATTGCCAAAATTCAAGGTATCAGACTTAAATAATTTAACAAAGGCAGAGCAATGGATAGGTTATATAAAAGGAGAAAACCAAAAATTGATAAATGAAATTATTAGTAAAAATATGTATATAAAAAAGTTAAATGAATTAGTGCACGAATATTGGAACAATGAAACAATTTAAAATAAAAAGGAAAAGAAAAAAGTAAAAGAGGACTTAAATCTAAAAGTCCTCTTTTAAAAATTATTAGTGAGTAACACTAGAATTTTTCTTTAATGAAATATTTATAATTGTACCTTCTTCTACTTTAGAATTTAAAGGTGGGTCTTGTGAAACTACAACACCTGCACCATCAATAGATGCATTTAAATTTAGAGAGTGAAGAGTGCTTATTGCTTGTGAAGCTGATTTATAACTTAAGTCTGGTACAGTTACTGATGTTCTTGCTTGATTTGTATTATCATAGAGAATAATTATAGAATCTTTTGCAAGTGAAACACCAGGCTTTGGTACTTGGTCAGATACAATAGTAGAATTTTTGTCTTGTCCTGTAACACTTTTAACATTAAATCCATTTGCTTTTAAAACCTTTTCTGCTTCAGCAAAAGTTTTATTTCTTATATCAGGTAATGTTGTTAATTTTGTAGAATTATTTGTTTCAGTAACATCAGCAGGGACATTTAAATATGGTAAAATTTCTGTTAACATTTGTGAAACAACCGGAGCTGCAACAACACCACCTTGTTGACCTTTAGCAACACCATAAAAACATACTAAAGCAACTACTTGGGTATCTTCGACAGGAGAAATACCACAAAATGAAGCAACATATCCTTCAGATTCTTTTCCTTCAACTGGCTCAGAAGTGCCTGTTTTACCACCAACGGTATATCCTGAAACTGCAGCACGATAACCAGAACCATGTTCAACAACAGATTGCATCAATTCCTTCATTGTATCAGCTGTACTTTTTGAAAGCACTTCCCTGACAACAGTAGGTTCTACAGTTGTAACAGCACCTGTATCTGTATTTGTAATTTTATCTACTATCATAGGCTTCATTAAAATTCCATCATTTGCTATGGCAGATACAGCTGTAATCATTTGCAAAGGTGTAATATTTAATCTTTGACCAAATGACATAGTAGCAAGTTCAACATCTCCTACAGAAGATTCTTTTGTAAATAGTGAATCTGATTCACCATATAAGTTACTGCCAGTTTTTTCAAACAATCCATATGCACGATAATATTTATATAAAGTTTTAACTCCTATTCTTTTTCCTAATTGCATTAAAGAAGGATTGCAAGAATTCTCTAAAGCTTTACGAAGGGATAAATATCCCATATGTCCTGTAGTCCAACAGTTTATTTTATAATTTGCAACTTGTTCAAATCCCTTACAATAGAAATCATTTTTAACATCTGGTGTTGTAATACCTTCTTCAAGAGCAACAGAAGCAGTAATAAGCTTAAAAACAGAACCTGGCTCATATAAATCAGATACACATCTATTTTTCCACATAGAGTGAAGTGCATTGTTTTGTTCTTCATCAGATAATTGTTCGTATGTAGTAGCTAAACTTTGATTAGGTGTAGAATATGCATTCAAATTATAATCTGGATAAGTAGCCATAGCTAAAATTTTTCCTGTCTTAGGGTCCATAACAATTGCTGTACCACCATTTTTAGGATTTAAACTTGTACAAGCTTGTGATAAAAATTTTTCTACAGTAGATTGAATATTGTAGTCTATTGTTAAAGTTATATCACTTCCATTTTCAGCAGGAATATAAGTTTCCTCTGCATTAGGAATTTCTGATTGGTCACTTCCTTTTGAACTTACAATTTTCCCTGGAGTTCCTTGCAATACTGAATTGTATGTTGATTCAATTCCAACAAGTCCATTATTTTCGGTTCCACAGAAGCCTAAAGTATTTGATAAAAAGTTGTTGTATGGATAATATCTTTTTGTATCCTCGTCAATGTTAATTCCAACTTTAATTTCATTTTCTTTCATCCAAGCTTTTAAAGTTTCAATTTTATCTTGTTCAACTTTTCTAACAATTGTTTCTACTGAAGAAGAACTATTAACTTTTTCTAGAACTTCATTGTAATCTAGAGTAAAAATATCAGATAATCCTTTTGCAACTTTTTCTTTAAGAGCTACAGTTTCTTCATCAGAATCTTTTTTAAATTTTAATGGATTTATTGTTACAGTATCAACAGGAATGCTACTCGCTAAAACCTTAGTACCAGTAGAATCATATATATTACCACGTTTTGGACTAATTATTTGATTTATAGTTTGTTGAGAATAAGCTTTTTCTTTTAAATAAGTACCATCAACAAATTGAATAAATCCTAACCTTACTATCAGTAGAAGTAAAATTAAGATAATTACTACACGCATTACATTTAAAGTTTTTGTATGAATAAAATTTTGTGAAGTAAATGAAGAATTCATTTTAACTATTTTTTTATTTTTATGATTCTTTTCCATTTTTTCACCACTCTTTTGTTAAATCTTACAATTATTTTATAACAAACGATTTTAAAAAGCAATTATTTTATTAAAAAACCATAAAAAGTTACAATGTAAATTTTTAGGATTGCCAGAAACATAAGCATATGGTATAATAAGAAAGGTGATAAAAATGCAAACAATTCTAGAAGAAACCAAATTTATTATGAATAAATATCATATTAGGGCAAATAAAAAACTTGGACAGAATTTTTTAATTAGTGATACAACTGTACAAGAGATTATAAAAAATAGTCAAATATCTAATGAGGATTTAGTAATTGAAATAGGTCCAGGATTAGGAACTTTAACAAAAGAATTACTAGAGAAAGCATCTAAAGTAATTTGCATCGAATTAGATAATAATATGATAAATATATTGCAAGACAGATTTAAACTATATAAAAATTTTGAGCTTATACATGAAGATGTATTAAAAGTAGACTTAAAAAATATAATTAAAGAAGAAAAAAAGAAGGGAAAAATAAAACAAGCAAAAATTGTTGCAAACCTTCCTTACTATATTACAACTCCAATTATTATGAAAATATTAGAAGAAAAATTAGACTTAGATACAATAACTGTTATGGTACAAAAAGAAGTAGCAGATAGACTAATTGCAATTCCAGGACAGAAAAATGCAGGAGCAATAACATATAGTGTATACTATTACTCAGAAGCAAAAGAGATACTAGAGGTAGAAAAAGAGGCTTTTTTTCCAGCGCCAGAAGTAACTTCAAAAGTTATTCAATTTAAAATAAGAAAAAGCCCGAAAGTAAATGTTTCAAATGAAAGACTAATGTTTAAAATAATAAAAAATGCATTTACACAAAGAAGAAAAACATTACTAAATGCATTAACTAATACTAATATATTCCAAAGTAAAGAACAAGGAATAGAAATATTAAAAAGTTTAGAATCAGAAGAAAATGTAAGAGCTGAAGAACTTACATTAGAGAAATTTGCTGAAATTACAGAAAAACTAAATTAACCTCTTTCAAAAACATTTTCAATGTGATATAATTAAGTGTAGATAAGAACAAGGAGAATGATATGAATCAGATTTTAATAAACAAAAAATTCTATGTAACACCTGAATTAAAGCGTAAAAAAAAGGTTTATAAATTTCATTTTATACTATCAGTATTTTTATTGATAGTTCTTGCTTCTTTGTGCATTTATGCTGAATATGATAGAAATAAAAGTGAAGAAGCATCACAACAAATTTTAAGTGATGTAAATAAATCAATAGAAGAACAAAAACAAGCAAAAAGTGATATATTAGTTGTAGTTTTAAATAATTCTCAAGAGGACTTGAATGTTGAGGCATTAACAAGTAAAGAAAATGAAACACCACAGGCAGATAAATATACAACAGAAAGTGGTTATACATATTATACGATTGCAACTATAAGCATTCCTAAAATAGATGTTAACTATTCAATAATAGAAGGTGAAACTGGTTCAGAAAAAGAAACAGAAGAATTGTTAAAGAAATCACCTTGTAAGCTAGAAGGACCAGAACCAAATAAAAGAGGAAATTTTTGTGTAGTTGGACATAATTATAGAAATACAAAATTTTTCAGTAAAGTTCCAACATTGCAGATAGGAGATACATTTACTATCACAGATTTGACAGGAAAAACTATTGAATATAGGATATACAATATGTATGAAGTAGTACCAGAGGATACTAGTTGTTTGGATCAAGTAGCAAATGGAAAAAGAGAAGTTACATTAATTACTTGTACAAATGATAGTAAAAAACGAGTTATTGTGAAAGCAGAGGAAGCTAAATAAAAGTTACTATAAATTTAGTAACTTTTTTATATATAATAAGGAGGCAAAGAATGGAAAAAAATTACTTATATTTGATGTAGATGGTACACTATGGGATAGTGAGAGAGATGTTTTTTTATCATTTAATCACATATTAAAAGAAAATGCTGGTTTTGAAATAACAAAAAAAGAATTTCAAAAATTAGCAGGACTTCCATTAAGTGCAATGTTTAAAAATATATTACCAGAGGATAAAAAATATTTGTCAGAAGGATATGAAAACTATTATAAAAAATATTATATCAATGAAGGACACTTTATGGACACAACCGTTCTTTTTGATAATGTAAAAAATACAATAGATAATTTTAAAAAGCAGGGCTTTTACATGGCCGTAGCTTCTAGCAAGCCAAAAAGAATTCTAGATAGAATGGTATCACATTTTAACTTATCTAGGCAAGAAGTCTCCTACCTCTAAGGGAGTGAGATGAATTGCAATTTTTATGTTGACATATTGTAAAAAATGTATTATTATGTTTTCAATCGAGTAAATAACAAGGAAGATTTCCTTTATGAAACTAAATAGTAATGCACATTCAGTATTTTTGTTACATTATCATCTTGTACTTGTAGTAAAATATCGTAGAGAAGTATT
>CANQOU010000073.1 GCA_947625565.1 uncultured Clostridia bacterium | reverse complement strand
TGGATAGATTGGCCAAATGTAAACGAAACAGTTGGAACAAAAGTTAAAGTTCATGGCTGGGTAATGTCTGACTTAAAAGACAAAAATGTTAAAATATATATGGATAATGAAAGTACAGATATAACTGATAAAATAAAAAGATATGATAGACCAGATGTAAAAAATTATGTGAAGGGATATGGAACACCTGAGCAAAATCCTTTAGCAGGCTTTGATGGAGAAGTTGATACAAGCAATTTAAAAGACGGAAAACACAAAATTATAGTAAAGGTAATCGATGCAAAAACAAATGAAATAATGGTACAAGATACAAGAGAATTTAATGTTCAAAAATATAAAACTTCAATTTGTATAGATTTTCCATATCAAGGTGTAAATTATCGTAATATATTAAATATACATGGTTGGGTAATGTCAGAAGAAAGTGACAAAGAATTTCGTTTTTATTTAAATGATAAAAATATATCAAGTAGCATAAAAAGGTATGATAGACCAGACGTAAAAAATTATGTAAAAGGATATGGAACACCTGAGCAAAATCCTTTAGCAGGTTTTGATGGTACAATCAATATTTCTGGATATTCAATTGGACAATATACATTAAAAGTAGAAGTATATTCAAAAAGAAATTCAGAAGTAATGGAAACTGCATATAGAACAGTTAATTTAAATAGTTATACTTATGTTTCTGGAGCATTTGGAATGTCAGGATTAAAAGAATATAATAGGGCTCAAGGTGGTGACTTAGTTTATCATAGAATAGGCGATGGAAAAAATGTAATGTTTGCAGTATTTTCTACACACGGTTTTGAAGATAGCTGGCACAAAGATGGACAAGAGCTTACTTATATTGCAGAGCAATTTATCTCACATTTAAGAGGATTCCAATCAAGTTATCAAGACATATTAAATAATTGGACAATATATATAATACCAAAATTAAATTATGATGGACAATCATTCGGATGGACTAATAATGGACCTGGTAGAACAACTATACACAGCAATGCACCAGGAACTAAGGGCATTGATTTAAATCGTTGTTGGTCTGTAAGCTATAAAAGCTATCGTGATGACAGAAACTATAATGGAACATCACCTTTTCAAGCATGCGAATCTAGATATCTAAGAGATTTTATGCTATCATATAAATCAAAAAATGGAAAAACTATTGTTGTAGATTTACATGGGTGGTTAAATGAAACTATTGGAGACAATGGATTAGGATGGTTTTATCGTGATAGATATGGAATTAGAGATCATATTGGAACATATGGTGGCGGATACTTAGTAAACTGGGCACGTACAACTTTGTCAAATACTAGAAGTGTTTTAGTAGAACTTCCAATGGTTTCAAGTCATAATCAAGTTGTTAGTCAAGGCTTTGCAGAAAAATATATTCAAGCAACAATGAATATGCTTAGAAACAACTAATTTGAAAGGAACTATATTATGAAAAAAAATATAAAATATATCATAATTGCAGTAATAATAATTATCATTGTGGCAATAATTGCTACAATGATAATTATAAGTAGAAATGACAAAAAACAAAATGAAGAAAAAGCAGATTATGAAACATATGATGGTATAGAGATTGATAAAAATCAAACTTCATATCAAGAAAATACAGGTGTAGGTGATTTGAAGAATGAAATAGGCGCTAAGGGAGATAATTCTATTTATGAAACACAAACAGAATATGATGGAAGAAAAATACTATCAATAAAGCCTGATATGCAATTTTGTACTGTTTTAACAGGAATTATGGAGAATAAAAAACCAGAAAATGATTTAAATCACATAGAAGAAGTAGGAAACTCTTTTTCAGGTAAAAACGGTATTTGGGTAGCTCAAAATTCTAGACAAACATTTTTATCTATTTTAAGTCAAACAACCAAAAACAGCTATAGTATAAATGACGAAGGATATCTTGAATGTAAAGCTAACTTAGATGCAAATGATACAGATAAAAGTATAGAAAGTATTTTATTTAGTAATAAAATGTATATCATATCAATAACAGGTACATGCTATATCCTTGACGAAGTTTCAGGAGAAGTTACAGAATACCCATTTGAAAAAATGGCACCAGACCAACCATGTGAATATTATGAAAATGGCAATCAAAAAATATTTGTATTAACTACAAATCAAGCAAAAATATTATCAGCACAAGACCTTATAGATACCATTATTTACAATTGAAAAAGAAATAAATATAAGTTACAATTAAATTGAAAGGAAAGAATAACAGTGAAATTTTTTAAAATGTTAATGGAAAACAAAAAACTAATACTGCAATTAGGAAGAAATGATTTTAGAAATCGTTTTGCTAGTACTAGTTTAGGAAGTATTTGGGGATTTTTACAACCATTTATCTTTATGCTAACATATGTAATTGTTTTTCAATATATACTAAAAACAGGAGCAGCTGGAAATGACCCATTTGTTGTATGGTATATACCTGCAATGGCAATGTGGCTTACATTGAATGATACTATTTTAAAGACAAGCTGTTCAATTAGACAATATGGATACTTAGTAAAAAAAGTAGTATTTCCAATTGACATCATACCAATGATTACAATTGTATCATGTGCAGTAGTTGGACTATTTTTAATTGTAATAGCAGTTATAGTATGTTTATGTTTTGGATATTTACCTAACATATTGATGCTAATATATTTTATAATTGCTGCTTATGCTTTCATAATAGCTTTTACAAGATTAACATCAGCAATTTGCACTGTTGTTCCAGACTTTGCAGAACTACTAAGTATTGTAATGCAATTAGTATTTTGGTTTACTCCAATTATTTGGAATTTGGATATGCTTGGTGGAGGAATATTGCTAAATATTGCAAAATGCAATCCATTTACATATTTAGTAACTGGACTTAGACAAGCTTTCATTTCAGGTAATATCATAACAGAAGGATATGGAATATATTCACTTGTATTTTGGGGAATAACTATTTTCTTCTTTATATGGGGAAATAGAGTATTTAAAAGGACAAAGAAAGACTTTGCAGATGTTTTATAATTTGAAAGGAATGTAATTATTGTGAAAGAAGAAAATGCTATTGAAATTAAAAATTTAGTAAAAGAATATAAAATGTATGACAGAAAAAAAGATAGGCTGTTAGAAGTGCTTTTCCCTAAAATGAATAGACACCATGCTTTTAGAGCTGTAAATAATTTATCTTTAGAAGTTAAAAAAGGCGAAATTTTAGGTATTTTAGGAAGAAATGGTGCAGGAAAGTCCACTTTATTAAAAATGATAACAGGGGTTGTTTGTCCAACAAGTGGAGAAATTGAGGTAAAAGGTAAAATAAGCTCCTTACTTGAATTAGGAGCAGCTTTTAATAGTGAACTAACAGGGTATGAAAATATTTATCAGCATGGACAAGTAATGGGCTTAACAAATGAAGAAATAAAAGAAAAAGAACAGAGTATAATAGAATTTGCTGATATTCGGTGAACATTTATATCAACCTGTTAAAACATATTCTTCAGGAATGTTTGCAAGACTAGCTTTTGCCTGTGCTATCAATGTAGAGCCAGAAGTTTTAATTGTAGATGAAGTTCTTTCTGTTGGAGATATGGCATTTCAAGAAAAATCTATTACACGAATGAAGGAAATCAGAAATAATGGTACAACAATTTTGTTTGTTTCACACTCATTACCTGCAATTAGAAATTTCTGCAGTCGTGCTATTTGGATGAGAGATGGGCAAATCGTATTAGATGGAGAAACAAGTTTTGTAACAGAAGAATATAAAACATATATGATAGATAATCCAAGAGAAAAACAAGTTCAAGAAAAAATACAACTTATGGAGCAGCAAAAAAAGAAGAAGAAACAAGAAGATAAAACTATAAGAATTTTAAAAGTTGAAACTGATAAAAAAGAATATGACTTATTTGATGACATAAAAATCACAATAAATGTAGATAACATAAAAAATATAGACAAATATGGGGCAGGAATTATTATTACAGACACAAAAGGAGAAATGGTAACAGTCATAAATTCAATTAGAATTGATGAATATATAGGAAAAGATGAAAAACAAATTACATTTAAAATAAAGAGAAATAATTTTGCTGAAGGAACTTATTACATTACAGTATCAATTTGTGATGAAAAAATTATGTTTAGTTATGACAAAATAGACTATGCAACAAGCTTTAAAGTGAGAGTGCCAAAAAATAGCTTCGGCGTACTCCATTCAGAAGGAATGAGTAGCTGTGATTATGAAATACTAAAATAACATAAATTTAAAAAATTCCATATTTAGGAAAGGAATAAAATTATGAAAAAAGTATTGATAACCAATTTCGGAATTGTACAATTTACAGGTTCTGAAATAAATACTTCTACGATTGCAAAAAGGTTTAAAGAAATAGGATATGAAGTGTATTTAGGAGTGATTGAAACAGATGCTCCATTATATGATGTTGTAAAAGAAAATTTTGACCATGTAATATATTTATTAGAAGATGATTTTGACTTTACTCGGTACAGAATTTGATTTAGTTTGGACACATCATTCTTTTTTACTTGATTGGTTGATTTTTGAAAAAGGACTAAAGGCAAAAAAAATAATAACAAGTTCTTTATCACCGAAAGAGCCATTTGAATCTGCACCGATTTATGCAAATGAACTTTCTTTAACTATAGCAAATTCACCAGAAACCTATGAGCAATTAACTAAAATTGAAGATGTAAAAAATGTATATCTATTTGAAAACTATTCATTTTCTTCATATTTTGATAAGAATATAAATATTAAAAAGTTGAGAAACATAGCTGTTGTTTCTAATCACATACCAGAGGAGGAAATGCAAGCTATTGACTTATTAAGAGAAAAAAAATATGCAGTAGATATTTATGGATTTGCAGGAACTCAAACTCTAATAACAGATAAAGTATTGGAAAAATATGATTGCATTATAACAATTGGTAAAACAGTACAATATGCTATGTCTTTAAAAATACCTGTATATATATATGATATTCATGGAGGAGATGGATATTTAACAATTGAAAATATGGAACAAAATAGAAGCCATAATTTTTCAGGCAGAGGCTTTGAGAAAAAAGATGCAAATACTATTGCAAATGAAATCATAGTAAATTTTGAAAAAGAACTTGAACAACTGGATGCTATAAAACAATATGCACTTTCAAACTTTAATTTTGAACAAAAAATAGATGAAATATTGCATAAGGTAGAAGAAATGCCAGAAGTTGATTTAAATGCACTAAGAAATAAATATAATAAATTTAAAAGAAATATGCTGACATCAAAAAGACTTGCAGAAAGGGAAGATAGACGAAGAAGAGAAATATTAAATCAAAAAACAATTGAATTTTATCAGATAAAAGAAAAAGAATTGGCAGAAAAGCAAATAGAAATAGATAACAGAGGATATATAATGAGTAAGCAAGAGGAAGAAATATCAAAACTGAAAGAAGAAAAAAAAGTGTTAGAATTAAAGATTAAAGAAATTAAAGATTCTAGAAGTTGGAGATATACTCGAATTTTTAGAAAGAAAGATAATAAGGATTGAAGATGATTATTATGAAAAAAATTAAATATTTATCAATTATTTTTATATTTTTATTACTTTTTATACCTAGTAATGCTAAAACAGCTACAAATGACAAAACATATCTTTGGATAGATTATCCAAAAACATCTCAAATAAATCAAACTGAAATGGAAGTAAACGGATGGGTAATGTCAACATGTAGTAATAAAACAGTAAAAATATATGTAGATGGAAAACAAAGACAAGAAAAAATAGAGACACGAGCAAGAGGAGATGTACATGCAGCAATTAAAGGATATGGAACAATAAAAGAAAATCCAGAACCAGGATTTAAATCAATATTAAATTTAAAAGACCTAAAAGATGGAGCACATACATTAAAAATTGATGTTATATCAGACACAGGAGAAACTCTTGCAACATATAGTAGAAAAATAACATTACAAAAATATCAAACATTATTAAATATAGATTATCCAAAAACAGACCAGATAAGGCAAGATACAATGGAAGTAAATGGATGGGTAATGTCAACATGTAGTAATAAAACAGTAAAAATATATGTAGATGGAAAGCAAAGACAAGAAGAAATGCCAACAAGAGCAAGAGGAGATGTACATGCAGCAATTAAAGGATATGGAACAATAAAAGAAAATCCAGAACCAGGATTTAAATCA
>CANQOU010000072.1 GCA_947625565.1 uncultured Clostridia bacterium | reverse complement strand
AGAAAACAAAAATTATGAAGTAATTGAAAAAGTGGTTTCAGAATATATTGAAAACTTAAGTATAGGAGATACTTTTGATCGAGAAGAATTAATGAAAATTTTTAAAATAAGTGGACAATCTGGAATAATGCCTACAAAGACTTTAAATTGTCTTGTATTGGTAACTTCTGAAGAAAATGGTATATACAATGATGGCACATTAAGAGACGGATTAATTAACTATACTGGTGATGGACTAGTAGGAGATCAGATATTAGGAGCAAACAATAATAACAGAAAGATTTTTGATTCACGAAAAAATGAATTACCAATGTATCTGTTTACAAAAGATAGAAACAAGTTATACACATTTGAAGGAAAAGTTGAACTATGTGGCGAGCCTTATCAGACGAATGAGAAAGATAAAGAAGGAAATGACCGATTAGTTTGGAAATTTCCACTAAAAGTTATTTACATGGAGAATTCAGATTATTCAGAAGATAAAAATGTAAATGTAGTTGCTCAAGAAATAGAAAAGATAGAAAATGACATAAAAATTGATTCAAAATCTGAAGAAATAAAAATAAAAAATGGACCGCTAAAATTAAGAAAATATAGGAAAACTGGAAATCATAGACAAAGAAAAAACAAACCAGATTTCATTGCTCAAGAAATAATAAAAACTAAGCAAGGAAAAATTAATGAAAAGACTATTTATAATCATGAAGTGAAAAATTTGATGAATCAAAATGCTAAAGAACAAGTAAAAAAAATGAAAGAATTTTTTGAAAATAAAAAGGAAAATGAGGGATTTGATATACTATCATTTGAATTAAATAGAGATGGTGAATATATTGAAAAATACATTGAAGTTAAATCAACAAAAGGAAATGAAGGAGAACCTATTGATATAACTGCTGATGAAATTGAATTTGCTAAAGAACATATAAATAATTACTACTTGTATAGGATTATTAATAGTGATAGTGATGATAGATATTTAAAAATTGTTAAAGGAATAGATTTATTAAATGAAAGTAACTTTAATTTTATTCCTACAGCATTTAAAATTTATTCAAGATAGAATAATTATTTAATTTTTAAATTTTTTTGAAAAGTAGTATATGAAAGGAAAAAAGATGTTAGAAATAAAAGATATTTGTTTTACAAGAGATAATAAAAAAATACTAGACCATGTTAATTTAAGCATTGATACTGACAAATTTGTTGTCATTACAGGACCAAATGGCTCAGGAAAATCAACTCTAGTTAAAATTATAATGGGCATTGAAAAACCAGATACAGGTAAAATATTATTAGAAGGAAAAGACATTACTAATTTATCTATTGATAAAAGATCAAAATTAGGAATTGCTTTTGCTTTTCAACAGCCAGTAAAATTCAAAGGAATTACAGTATATGACTTGCTAAAACTATCTTCTGAAAAAGAAATAAACAAAAATGAAGCTTGTGATATTTTATCAAGAGTAGGACTATGTGCAAAAGAATATGTAGACAGAGAAGTAAATGGTTCTTTATCAGGAGGAGAATTAAAACGAATTGAAATCGCAACTGTAGCAGTGCGAAATTCAAAATTTACAATTTTCGATGAACCAGAAGCTGGAATTGATTTATGGAGTTTTCAAAGTTTGATTAAAATATTTGAAGATATGAGAAAAATTGTAAAAGGAACTACTCTTATAATCTCACACCAAGAACGTATTTTGAATATAGCAGATGAAATTATTTTAATGAAAGATGGAAAAATAGAGGCAAAAGGAGATAAAGAAAAATTATTAGGACAAGTATTAGAAAAACCTATATGTTGTAAATTAGGAGGTAGTAAAGACAATGGATAAAATAGATGCTAATTTATTACATGAAATTACTGATATGCAAAATGAAACTTTTGAAGGTGCATATAACATACGTAAAAATGGTAAAGGTATTGAAAGAAAGGTAACTGATAATATCAATATAGTAACAAAAAAAGATGTATCAGGGATAGATATTTATGTTAAAGAAAATACAAAATTTGAAATTGTCCACATTCCGGTAATAATCACAGAAAGTGGTTTAAATGATGTAGTTTATAATGATTTTTATATTGGTAAAAATGCAAATGTTGTTATTATAGCAGGATGTGGTATTCATAATGACCATCATAAAGATTCACAACATGATGGAATTCATCGTTTCTTTTTAGAAGAAGGTTCTAAAGTAAAATATATAGAAAAACATTATGGCGAGGGGAAAGGAACAGGAAAAAGAATTTTAAATCCAGTTACAGAAGTACATCTAAAAGCTGGTGCAACCTTAGAAATGGAATCAACTCAAATAAAAGGTGTTGATTCTACTGTAAGAGAAACTAAAGGAATATTAGAAGAAAATACTAACTTTGTTGTAACAGAAAAGATTATGACACATGGAATGCAAAGTGCAAAAACAATTTTTGAAGTAGAATTAAATGGAAAAAATTCTAGCACTAAAGTAACTTCTAGGTCAGTTGCAACAGAAAATTCAACACAACAATTTGAATCAAAAGTAGTAGGAAATACAGAGTGCTTTGGACATGTTGAATGTGATGCAATTATAAAAGACAATGGAAAAGTAATTGCAATTCCTGAAATTATTGCAAATAATGTTAATGCAAACTTAATTCACGAGGCAGCAATAGGAAAAATTGCAGGAGAACAACTTATGAAACTAATGACACTAGGATTAAGTGAAAAAGAAGCAGAACAAGCCATTATAGATGGATTTTTAAAGTAAAATATAATTAAGGAGAAACTTTAAATGAGTATTTTTAATAAAAAAGAAGAAAGTTTGAAAGGAAAAAAGAGTTTAGTTATTTATTTTTCTCATACAGGAGAAAATTATATGTCAGATGGAATTAGAAACATAGATAAAGGAAACACAGAAATAGTAGCAGAAATGATAAAAGATATAACAGGTGCAGACTTATTTAAAATAGAAACAGTAAAGGAATATCCATATAATTATCAAGATTGTTGTAATGTAGCAAAACAAGAGCTAAATTTAAATTCAAGGCCAGAATTAAAAAGATATTTAAGCGATATTTCACAATATGAAGTAATATATATATGTTCACCTATATGGTGGAACTATATGCCTAATGCAATACTAACACAATTAGAAAAATTAGACTTTAATGGTAAAATAGTAAAATATGTAATCACACATGAAGGAAGTGGAATAGGTGCATGCAATAAAAATATAGAAAAATGTTGTAAAGGTGCAGAAATAAGAGAAGGACTTGCAATAAGAGGAAGCACTGTAAATAATGCTAGAGATATATTAGAAAATTGGATATAGAAATTATTTTATTTTGATATATTTACAAACAAAATCCTTTTTGCTATAATTTTATCAAATAAAATAGCGAATTGTAGAAATAGAAGGAGTATAGTTATGAAGAAATATTTGGATTTTTTAATTAAAGGATTTTATGCTGGAATTTTAATTAGTATAGGAGGTATTGCTTATTTAGCTATTGAAAACAAAGTAGTTGGCTCTTTTATTTTTTCTTTTGGATTGCTTACAGTTTGTATGTATTCATTTAATTTATATACTGGCAAGGTTGGATATATATTAGTCAATAAAATTGACTATTTGATAGAGCTATTATTATCTTTAGTAGGAAATCTTTTAGGAACATTTACTATTGGAACATTGATGCGTTTTACAAGATTTCAAAACTATATAGATACTGCTACTAATATAGTAAATGTTAAATTAAATGATAATATTTTAAGTCTTTTTATTTTAGCAATTATGTGTGGAATGATTATGTATATAGCAGTAAACAATTATAAAAAGGAAAATGATGTTATTGGTAAATATATGACTATATTCATGGGAGTTATGGCATTTATATTATGTGGATTTGAACATTGTGTTGCTAATATGTTTTACTTTAGTATAGCTGGAACTTTTTCTTTAAAAGTTTTTGCATATTTACTTGTTATGATATTAGGAAATAGTGTAGGCTCTGTAATAATTGCGTGGTACTATAATAAATATAACGCAAATAATAATAAATAAAAAATACTTTTTACTAAAACAAAATTTATATAAGCAAGTGAATGTATTTACAATCACTTGCTTATTTGATATACTTTAATCAGAAAAATTTTAATTTGTTTTGTAGGTGAATTATGAAAAAAATTATAAAAATCATTATAATAATTGTAGTTTTTTTATTAATTGATAATATACAGGCAAAAATATTTAATAATAGGCCAGTTTTAAAAATAGTTGAAAGCTATAATGGAGGTAATCTATATCAGAGAGATAATGGGATTTTAGTGTATACATATATTTTTACAGATGAAACCCAAAAAACAGTTTTTAAGTGGGAAAAATATAGTCCTCCAGAAAACAACAATATGAATGATATAGATAGATATTATAAAGAAAAAGAATATTTAAATGATGGAATAGAATATTGGAATGGAAATTTATATTATTTAGGTAAAAAGATACCTATTCATGTAGATAACATAAAACAAAAATTTAATAATCCAAATGCATGTTTTTCCAAAAATCGCAATGTATTGCTAGCATATAACGATAATGGTAAGGTAAATATTATATATTCAAATGATATGGGAGAAAGTTGGAATAATATTAGTATAGAAAAAAATTATAATGTACAATATATTACTTCACCAGATAACCAAACTGGATATATAGTTCTTGTAAGCAGTAAAGAAAACTCAGATATTCAAACATATATATATGCATCTATTGATGGATATAAAACATGGAATGAAGTTTCAAAACAAGATATGAAAACAAATAGTGAAATCAGCTTTGACCAAAAAGATATAGGATATTTTTCAAAATCGGAGGATGAATATTATGCAACTGAAGATGGAGGAAAAAGCTTTAATAAAATAATATCTAAAATAGAAGCAGCAAAAATAGCGGAAAACGAAGCAAAAAATGAAAAATACCAGTATCAAGGTTGGAAATCAGACTTTAAAGCGATACTTAACTCTGATGGAGAAATTGATATAGTTAGCAAATTAATCAAAGAATTACAATATAATTCAGAAGTATATTATTTTGATAAACAATGGGAAACAGATAAATATGAAGGACAATTGATGTGGGAAATAAGATTATTTGATGAAAATGATGCATTAACAAGTTTATATATTTATATAGATGCTAAAAATGGGGAAATACTTGGGGCAGGTAAATTGAGTGATTAAAATTAAAAAAGTAAAAATATATATAAATTTATTAAGGAGGAATCAAATATGTGTACAGCAGTAACTTATACTACAAAAAATCATTATTTTGGAAGAAATCTAGATTTAGAATATTCATATAAAGAAACAATTACTATAACACCTAGAAATTATGAATTTAAATTTAGACAGGTAGAAAGCATAAAGAATCATTATGCAATTATAGGAATGGCATATGTTGCAGATAATTATCCACTTTATTATGATGCTATAAATGAAAAAGGATTAGGAATGGCTGGATTAAATTTTCCAGTAAATGCTGATTATAAAGAAATAGAAATTGGAAAAGATAATATAGCACCTTTTGAATTTATACCATATATTTTATCACAATGCTCAAATATTGAAGAAACAATAAAATTATTGAAAAATATAAATATAGCCAATATTAGTTTCAGCAAAGAATTACCAGTATCTCCATTACATTGGATAATTGCAGATACTAAAAAGGCTATAACTGTAGAAAGTGTTAAAGAGGGATTAAAAATATATGATAATCCAGTTGGTATTCTTACAAACAACCCTACTTTTGATATTCAACTATTTAATTTAAATAACTATATGAATTTATCAACTGAACATCCAATAAACAACTTTTCAAAAGACTTAAATTTAGAAGCATATAGCCGTGGAATGGGTGCAATAGGATTACCAGGAGATTTATCATCCGCTTCTAGGTTTGTAAAAGCAACATTTACTAAAATGAATTCAAAATCTGGAGATTCAGAATCAGAAAGTATAAGTCAATTCTTTCATATATTAGAATCAGTATATCAACAAAGAGGATGTGTTCATATGGGAGAAGGAAAATATGAGATAACTATTTATAGTTCTTGTTGCAATATGGATAAAGGAATATATTATTATACAACTTATGAAAATAATCAAATTAGTGCAATAGATATGTTTAAAGAAAATTTAGATGGTAATGAATTAACAAACTACAATTTGGTTAAAGGACAACAAATATTTATGCAGAACTAAAATAAAGATTTAAGAAAAATGGTTTGAAATTAATTAAAAATTTTTTCAAACCATTTTTTCATATTAA
>CANQOU010000071.1 GCA_947625565.1 uncultured Clostridia bacterium | reverse complement strand
ACAAGAGAAGCTGATAGTATGCAGATTGCACAATATACTATTAAGCAAATACAGAAAAATAAATTTTATATCATACCAGGAATTGATATAAAACTAGTAAAAATTTTTAGCAAAATCGTACCAAACAATATTCTTGCAAAATCAGCATATATGATTCAAAAAAGAAAGATAAGAAAACATTGACAAATCCAAACAAATATTCTACAATGAAAATGGTGATGAACTATGGAAAGACAAATTTTACATGTAGATGTCAATAATGCCTTTTTAAGTTGGACAGCTTTATATATGCTAAAAAATGGCAGTAAAACAGATATTAGAGAAATTCCATCTATAATAGGTGGAGATGAAAGTAAACGTTCAGGAATTGTACTTGCCAAAAGTCAAAAAGCAAAAGAGTTTGGTATTAGAACAGCAGAAACAATCTATCAAGCTAGAAAAAAATGTCCAAGCATTCAAATATATCCATCTAATTATAAAATATATAAGGAATATTCCAACAAACTATTTATGCTACTATCAGAATATACAGATAAGATTGAAAGATTTAGCATTGATGAATGTTTTTTAGATATGACCCAATATTTAATGAAAGCTACATTATTAGATAAAGCAAAAGAAATTCATACGAGAGTAAGAGAAGAATTAGGATTTACAGTAAATATTGGAGTTGCTAATAACAGATTATTAGCAAAAATGGCATCAGACTTTACAAAGCCAGATAAAATTCATACATTATTTCAAAATGAAATTCAAACTAAAATGTGGCCATTACCAATTTCAGAATTATTCGGACTAGGAAAGAAAACAGTACCTAAGTTAGAAAATATGCAAATAAAAACAATTGGCGATTTAGCAAAAGCACAAAAGGAAATACTTAGTAAAAAACTAGGTAAATATGGAATACAGCTATGGGAATATGCAAATGGAATAGATAACTCAGAAGTAAAATATGAACAAGAAAAACCTAAAAGCATAGGGAATTCTGTAACATTACCGGAGAATATAAGTGATGTAGAAAAACTGGAAGAAATATTGCTAGCATTAGCAGAGCAAGTTACATATCGCTTACGCAAACAACAAATGGAAGCAAATGTAGTAAATATACAACTTCGCAATAAAGATTTTGTAGATACGACACATCAAGGAAAACTATCATATCCTACAGCAAGCACAAAAGAGATATATGTGAAAGCAAAGGAATTGCTAAAAGAAATGTATAAGCCAAATGCTGCTATAAGATTAGTCGGATTGAAAGTAGATAATTTAGAAAATAAAGACAAGCAACAAATTTCACTTTTTCAAGAAAAAACCGATGAAAAACAGAAAAAAATTGATACAGTTCTTGATAAAATCAATGAAAAGTATGGTTATAACAGTGTTACTAGAGCAAAAAAGATGGGATTAAATGATAAAATAAAATTCAAATAGGGAACAGGTCTTAAAAAGACCTGCTTTAATTCCCAGAAATAACAAATTTAAAGAGAACAATAAAAATTAAAGACCAATTATAATATTATTATAGCATAAAAAAAGTGTCAAAATCAATCGAAAGTTGTCAATGAAAAGTTAAATATTTTATAAAAAACCTCTTGCAATATTTCAAAAAATGAAGTATTATGAAACAGCCATTTACAAAAAATGGAAATCTAAAGAGAAAGAAGAGGTTAAAAGTGAAAACATTTTACGGAGGTAAATTCATAGAAAAATCCAGACTGGAAGAAGAAGGAATTTTTTATCCGATTAAATTAGAATATTACAAAAGATTAGACAATGAAGAAAAACAAGATGGACAGATTAACTATGGAATAAGTATAGTGAAAACTGAATATATTCCAGATAATACTAAGATAGAAAGTAAAGATATTCAAAATTTAACAAAAGATGAAGAAAAAATAGAACAAATATTATCATTATGCAAAAAATATGAAGTAACACCAATAGGAATAGAAGATATAATACAAGATATGGACAAAGAATATGAATTTTTGTATAAAAATTTATAAAAAACTTGCAAAAACCTAAAAAGTAAGCTAGAATACTATAAGAAAACAAGTTAAGAGAGGTATATATATGGCAGATAAATTGATAATAGTGGAATCACCAGCAAAAGCCAATACAATAAAGAAATTTTTAGGTGGTAATACAAAAGTAGTGGCTTCAATGGGACATATTAGAGATTTACCAAAATCAAAAATGGGAATAGACATAGAACATAACTTTGAACCTGAATACATCAATATTCGAGGAAAAGGTGATTTAATAAAAGAATTAAAAAAAGATGCCAAACAAGCTAAAATAGTATATTTAGCAACTGACCCTGACCGTGAAGGTGAAGCAATAGCTTGGCATTTAGCAAATATATTAAAAGAGGATGCAAAAAATATTACAAGAGTTACTTTTAACGAAATTACCAAAACTGCAGTACAAAAAGCAATTAAAGAGCCAAGAAACATTGATGTTAATTTAGTTGATGCTCAACAAGCAAGAAGAGTGCTTGATAGAATAGTAGGATATAAAATTAGTCCTGTATTATGGAAAAAAGTGAAGAGAGGACTATCAGCAGGTAGAGTGCAATCAGTAGCAGTAAAATTGATTGTTGACAGAGAAGAAGAAATTGAAAATTTCATTCCAGAAGAATATTGGAATATCTACGCCAATTTAGAAGATAAAGAAACTAAAAAAGAATTTCAAGCACATTTTTTTGGAAAGGACGGAAAAAAACAAGAAATTCATTCACAAGAAGAAGTGGATGAGATTATAAAAGCAGTAAAAAATGAGAAATACATAATTACAGAAGTAAAAAAAGGAGAAAGAAAAAGAAATCCAGCGCCTCCTTTTACAACTAGTACAATGCAACAAGAAGCATCTAGAAAATTGGGATTTACGCTAAAAAAGACAATGTCAGTCGCACAAATGCTTTACGAAGGTGTTAAGATACCAGAACAAGGCTCAGTAGGTTTAATCACGTATATGAGAACAGATTCAACGAGAATTTCAGAAGAAGCTAGAAAAGCTGCAAAAGAACAGATAACTAAAATTTATGGAGACAGTTATTACGAAAATAGATACTATCAGACAGGAAAAGATGCACAGGATGCACATGAAGGTATTAGACCAACATATATCAACATTGCGCCAGACAGTATAAAGGATTATTTAACTCCAGATCAATTTAAATTATATCGCTTAATATATAACCGTTTTATGGCAAGTCAAATGAAACCTGCTATATATGACACAATGGCAGTAACTGTAAATTCAAATGGCTATGAGTTTAAAGCAAATGGACAAAATCTGAAATTTAAAGGTTTTATGACATTGTATGTAGAAGGAACTGATGGAAAAGAAGAACAAGAAGAAGGAATGTTACCAGAACTTCAGAAAAATCAAGAAGTAAAATTAAAAAAATTGGAGCCAAAGCAAAGCTTTACAGAACCACCAGCACGTTATACTGAAGCAAGTTTAGTTAAAGCCTTGGAAGAAAAAGGAATAGGAAGACCAAGTACATATTCACCTACTATTACAACTATTTTAGAAAGAAGATACATAGAAAAGGAACAAAAACAACTTTGTCCAACAGAATTAGGAAGAATTGTTAATAAGTTATTAACAGAGAACTTTGCAGACGTAATCAATGTAGAATTTACGGCTAAAATAGAAAATCAATTTGATGAAATTGCAGAAGGAAAAGAACAATGGAAAAGAATGATAAAAGAATTCTATACACCATTTGAAAAAGAATTGAAAAAAGTAGAAAAAGAATTGGAACATGTAGAATTAGTAGAAGAAGTTTCTGACGTAAAATGTGAAAAATGTGGAAGAATGATGGTATATAAATATGGAAGATATGGAAAATTTTTAGCTTGCCCTGGATATCCTGAATGTAAAAATGCAAAACCAATAATTGAAATAATAGATGTACCATGCCCAAAATGTGGAGCAACAGTGCAGGTAAGGAAAACTAAAAAAAGAAGAACATATTATATTTGTGAAAATAATCCTGAAAAATGTGATTATATATCTTGGAATAAACCAAAAGAAGGAGAAAAATGGAATCCTGAAGAGGCTCAAGAATTTAAAAAAACTAATACGAAGAAAAAAACTAAAAAAACTAATAAAAAAAGGAAATAAAATATGAAGAAAATAAAATCATATCAACTAGAAATAACAGTATTTATTTGTGGAGCAATGACAATGATATTAGAGCTTGTAGCAGCTAGAGTATTATCACCATATGTAGGAAGCTCTAATTTAATATGGACTTCTATTATTGGAATAATGTTGATATGTATGAGCCTAGGATACTTGATAGGTGGAAAACTTGCAGATAAAGAGCAAAATATAAAAGATTTATCTCAATTTATATGGATAACTGCAATTGCAATAAGTATAATTCCAATATTAGAAACAGTGATTGTTAATGGGCTTGCAACAATTTGGAGTGAACAGCTTATTGCTGTTGCTATAATTTCTTCTACGTTTTTATTTGGAATACCAAGCTTTATGTTAGCAACAGTATCTCCAATTTGCGTAAAGCTCAAAAATAATGAACAAATGCAAGTAGGAACTGTTTCTGGAAAAATATCTTCTATTTCAACTATTGGAAGTATTTTTGGGACATTTTTTGCAGGATTTATTTTAATTCCACAAATTGGAGTAAGTAATATAATATTAGGAAGTGGTATATTATTATTAATACTTGCTATATCAATATATCCAAATAAGACAGTAAAGAGCATATTATTTGCAATTGCTACATTAATAGCGATTATTGTATTTACTTTTATTGGTAAGTATTTATTTAAAAATACACATCCAGATATCATAAAAGACATAGACACTGAATATAGTAGAATGTGGATTAAAAACATAACTGTAGGAGAAAATACAAATTATAAAACATTACAAGTAGATACAGGATTAGAGTCATATATAAATGAAAAAACAGGAGAAATGGGAGCAAAATATTTAACATATTATGATTTGTTTTCATATTATAACAAAAATGCAATAAACACCCTTATGATAGGTGGAGCAGCTTATACATATCCAAAGCATTATCTAAAAAAATATAAAGATAATAATATAGATGTTGTAGAAATTGACCCTGAAATGACAAAAATTGCGCAAGAAGAATTTGACCTAGATACTAAAAATCCAAAATTGAATATTTATCATCAAGATGGTAGAAGCTATTTAAATTATAGTGAAAAAACTTATGACACCATTTTAATAGACGCATTTAAAGGTTTAAATGCGCCATTTGAGTTAACTACTTATGAAGCTATGTCAAAAGTAAAAGCAAGACTTAATAAAAACGGTGTTGTAATAACTAATATTATTTCAGCATTAGAAGGAGAAAAAGCCAAATTTATTGAATATGAATACGCAACCTATAAAGCTGTATTTGATGATGTAAAGCTATATAAAGTAAGAAACAATGTAGATAAAGCAGAAACTCAAAATTTTATATTAGTTGGAATAAAAGGAAATCCAGAAATAAATGAAGAAAATCAAACAGAATATGAAGACTTACTAAATACAGAGATTGAAAATTATATAAGTGATAAGAATATAGTAACAGATGATTTTGCACCAATTGGAAATTAAACTAGATAGTGATTTTTTAGAACCCATATATTGACAATATATCCAAAATCTGCTATTATATATAAGTATTTAATAAAAAAATTTGCGGGAATAGCTCAGTTGATAGAGCGCTGCCTTGCCAAGGCAGAGGTCGCGGGTTTGAGCCCCGTTTCCCGCTCCATATTTTTTTAATATACAATAAAAGAATATGGCGCTATAGCCAAGCGGTAAGGCACGAGTCTGCAAAACTCTGATCCCCGGTTCGATTCCGGGTGGCGCCTCCAAAGTATTTTAAAATTCCACAGATTTTTAAGAATTTTGTGGAATTTTTGTAAATGTCTAAAGCTTTTTATATCAGGCGTTTCAACTTTTTTATGATTTCTTTCAATTTTTTATAATTTTCCAAAACTACATTAACACTACATTAATTTTTCATAAAGACTACATTAACATTTTTTACAAATATTAACAAATAAGCACTTTTGGAATAATGGTTTTTATATAAAAAATTACTCCTCCAGTTCGAATACTTGGTTTTGAATTTATTATTTTTTATGGAATATATAATATAATTTATTTGTATAAATATATTGACATTCACAAACACTTGTTTTAAAATATAAGCAAAGTTTACACAAGGAAGGAGTTAGGTTATTTATGAATAATCATACTAATATTGAACCAGTAAATAATGACTTAAATTTAGTAAAATATGAAACAATAGATATTAAGAATTTAATTTATTACGTAAGGGGAAAACAAGTTATGCTAGACAGTGATGTAGCAATGTTATATCATTATGAAACTAAAAGAATAAATGA
>CANQOU010000070.1 GCA_947625565.1 uncultured Clostridia bacterium | reverse complement strand
CTGGTGAAATTGGACTTATTTGTTCACACATATCAGCTATTTTATTTGTATTTGTTACAACAACTTCATATGCCTTTTCTTCTCCTAAATAGCTGAATTCTTCTAACATTTCTTCTGTTGTTCTTAAATACAATGGTGCTTGATTATCTGCATCTTCATATTTTAATCCTGCTTCTAAGATTCTTCTATATATCTCGTCTTGAGGGTCCATAAAGTGTACGTCACCTGTTGCAACAACTAATTTATTTAATTTTTCTCCTAATTCAACTATTTTACGATTTATATCTTTTAGTTTTTCTTCATTTTCTACTATACCATTTCTAACTAAAAATTGATTGTTACCAATTGGTTGGATTTCTAAATAGTCGTATTCTTGTGCAATTTCTTCAATTTCTTCATCTGTTTTTCCTTGTTCTATTGCTTGGTATAGTTCTCCTGCCTCACAAGCACTTCCTAAAATTAGTCCCTCTGAATATTTTTTTAATAAGCTTTTCAAAATACGAGGTTTTCTATAAAAATAGTCTAAATGTGATAAAGATATTAATCTATATAAGTTTCGTAATCCTACATAATTTTGTGCTAATATAATTGCATGATATGTCTTTAATTTTTTATATTCTTCTTTTTTTGCTTCTTCGTCTGCTGAAACTTTATCAATATCATCAACAGTTTTTGCACCTCTTTTTTCTAGCATTTCTAGCATAACTTTAAACACTTTTACTGTTGTATCTACATCATCTAATGCTCGATGTGCCACTTCTACTTTTATTCCCAAATTTTCTGCAATTTTCCCTAGTTTATATTTTTTGTAATCTGGAAATAAATCTTTTGCTAAACTTAAAGTATCAATGTATGTATAATCAAATTTATATCCTAATGTTTTAGCATTTTGTTTTAAAAATCCAACATCAAAATTTGCATTGTGTGCAACAATTATACTATCTCCTAAAAATTCTAATAACTTAGGAAATATTTTATCTATTGTTTCGCTATCCATTACCATATCATCTGTAATATTTGTAACTGCTGTTACTCTTTCTGGAATATGTCTTTCTGGATTAACAAAACAACTAAATTCGTCAATTACTTCTCCAGCTTTATACTTCATTACTCCTATTTCTGTAATTTTATCATTTACAGCTGAAAATCCTGTTGTTTCTAAATCTAATACACAATATGTTGTGTCTAATTTTTGTGCTTTTCCATTATACACAGATTTTGTATTATCTGGTGCTAAATATGCTTCTACTCCATAAATAATCTTCATATTAGGATTATCTACTCCAAGTAATTTATGTGCCTCCGGAAAGGCTTGAACAACACCATGATCTGTTATTGCTATAGATTTCATTCCCCAGTCCATAGCTCTTTTTATTAAATCTGTTGCTGATATTAAACCATCCATTTGGCTCATTTGTGTATGCATATGTAATTCTACTCTTTTTACTTCACTATTGTCTTGCCTTATATTCTTTTTTAATCCTTCTATTGATATTATTGTATTTGCCATAATAGTTAATTCATTAGAGAAGCTATCCATTTGAGCCATTCCTGCTAATTGTATACCTTTTGCTTTTTGTAACTTATTTACTACTTTTTCACTTTGTTCTTTTTGCACAAATGCCTTACAAGTCATTGTACTTGTTCCATCATAAACATCAATACTTAATAAAGTTTTGCCACCTTTTAAGTCTTTTTTCTCTTCTATTCCAATAATTTCTCCTTTAATACTTACCTTTCCATCATCTACTCCTAAATCTGCAATTTTTACTATTCGTTCATTAATATTTAAGGTATTTCCATATATAAGAGGAGAATCTTCTATTTCTGTTGGTAGTTTTGGTACTTCAGTATCTGTTCCTATAATTGTATTTGCAATTATCGCTATATCACCTATATATGTATCTAAGTTAGCTTTTCCTATTAGTTTTATTGCTCTTGCTTGTTTAATTTTCTTTACTACTTCTGTTCCTTCTTCTATATCTTTTGTAAATGATTTACATGCTATTGTTCCTGTCCCATCATAAAGTTCATATGTAATCATTCCTTTACCAGATTTTGTTTCTCTTGCTTCACAAGTTAAAATTCTTCCTTCTAATGTTACTCTACCATCATTTGCTGTTAAATCTTTTATTTTCATTTTTTTCTCTTTTGCTTTTGATGGTTTTCCCATAATATATTCTTGATTTATTTCTTGAACCTCAGGTTCTTCTAATTCTGGC
The DNA here is from genome assembly GCA_947625565.1 of uncultured Clostridia bacterium. Taxonomy (GTDB): domain Bacteria; phylum Bacillota; class Clostridia; order TANB77; family CAG-508; genus CAG-269. The sequence continues at coordinate 4,300 of CANQOU010000070.1, read as the reverse complement.
ATTTTATAGTCTGGGTCATAAGATTCTGGTACATTTTCTATTTCTTGTGCTAGATTTGAAGCTGATTCCTCTTCATATTGATTTACTGTTTTTTGTAATTCTTGCTCTTCAATTTCCTTAATATGCATTTCATATTTTTGAAGGTCCTCTTCATTTATTTTTTCTTCTATATTTATGTTATATTGTTTTCCTAATAAGTTCTTTATTATTTTTTGCAATCTTTTATCTGTCTTTTTTAGCTTTAAAAATTCTGCGCCTTTTATATGCATTTGTATATTTATTTGTTTATCATTTACATCAATTTTACTTTTAAGTAATAGCATTGGTTTTGCTAATGGATACTTATGAGCCATATAGCAAATAATATTTTCCCATTCTTCTTGAACTGTTTTTATATTAACATTTTCATCATATGATATTCCGTATTTCTACATTTTCAAATTGAAAACGTTCTCTTAGATATTTTTCAAAATACCATAAGTCTTTTATTTCTATATATTTGTTTGAATAAATAGACAATTCTAAAATATTAGACTTTTTTATTAGATTTAATCCTTGAACTGTAGCATCTAATATATTTGAATTTGTTTCATAATCTGAAAATATATCTTTTATTTTTTTGGTTGATGTTTTAATTTGTGACATAATATTACTCCTTTTTTACTTTTTTTATTTTAGCATATTTTAAAAAAAGAAAAAAGCGAACAAAGAAATTTTTTATAAAAAAACATGCTATCCTAAATAAGCGATAGCATGTTAAACCTTTCATAAATTTTGTACTTTTTTTCGTATATGTAGTATTTCCTCTACTTCTTCTAAAAAATGTTTATGTCCTTCATACTTTTTGTTGAATTCTTCAGTAATTCTTTCTAATTCTTTCCATTTTCGTGCTAATTCCTTATCAACTGGAATTTCATTTTCTTCAAAAAATAATTGTATACTTTCTGTTTTTTCATAACCTTCATTTTTTAGTATTTCTTCTATCCCATTAAAATATGGTAACATATATCCTATACCATTGGAATAAAATACTACTCTTTCATTTTTAATTCCATAAAGCTTTCTAAAAACAAATCCTTGATCAATAAATCCAATGTCACTGCCAAAATTTTTTCTGTGATTTTTCTTTAACCGGATTTCCATTCCAGCATCTGGTATTGTAAATCCAATTCTTTGTAAATCTTTTACTGTTTCAGGTTTCATATAGTTCCTCCTTATTAAATTTAATTTTAGGATATTTTTGCATAAAACATATGTATTATAGCATATTTGCAATAAAAAAGCAAATATATACTATTTGCTTTAAAAAATTCTTAAAATATCTTGATATGTTATATATAGTGATAATGCCATAAGGATTGAAAATCCTAGTAATTGTATTTTTATTTCTGTTTCTTGCTTCATTGGTTTTCTTCTAATAGCTTCTATTAACAATATTAAAATTTTACCACCATCCAAAGCTGGTATTGGTAATAAGTTTGTCACACCTAAAGATAATGAAATAAGTGCTAACATATATATAAATTCTTGTAATCCATTAGTTTTAGCTACTACTTCTGATATTCCAACAGGTCCCATCATTTGGTCAGTTCCAACTTTTCCTGTAAATAGTTTCTTTATATTATCTAAAATTGAAAATACAAAATCTTTTGTTTCTATTCCACCATATATTATATGATTAGCAAATGTATCCTCTGCTTGTTTTAATGTAACCCCTAAATAATAGGTATATTTAGTCTCTGGTTTTAATTCAATTTCTACTTCTTCTTTTCCTCTTTCAACTGTTAATAATATTGTTCCTTGACCTTTTTCTTGAATTTTTCCTATTGCCTTTTCTAAATCTCCGTTTATTTCTTCATGGTTTATTTGTAAAATTTTATCATTTGATTGTATTCCTTGCTTTTCAGCTGGACTATCTTTATCAATTGTAACAATTTTGCAATTATTATCTAAATAAATACCTGTATACTTACTTGCTACTCCTGTTGGCTTAACTTTATATTCCTTTAATTCTCCTTGTCTTTCAATCTTAATTACTATTTCCTCACCATTATTTTTTTCTAAGCTTTTTTTCATATCATATTTGTTATTGGTTTTATAGTCTCCAATTTGAACAATTTTATCTTCTTTTTGTAATCCTATTTCTTGTGCTACATATCCTTCAATTGTATTGTCTACAATATTAGTTATATAGTTTCCTGTACTTGAAATCAATATAAAATATACAATTAGTCCAAAAAATATATTGACAATAGCTCCTGCTGATATTATAGCTAATCTTCTAGGAATACTAGCTTTTGAAAAAGAACCTTCAGCTTCTGAATTTTCTTCTTCACCTTCCATATTACAAAATCCACCAAATGGAATAAGTCTCAATTCATATTTGGTTTCTTTTCTTTGCTTTGCAAAAATTATCGGTCCGAATCCTAGTGCAAACTCATTTACTTTTACCTTACAAATTTTCGCAACTATTAGATGTCCTGCTTCATGTATAAATATTAAAAAGCCTAGTAAAAAAATAATCTTAAGTGCTGATATTAAAAATGGAATCAATTGTTGCCTCCTTTATAAAAATGTAAAAAATGCATATGCAAATGGTGCTAAAAACAATAAACTGTCTATCCTATCTAGCATACCTCCATGTCCTGGAATTAAGTTACTATAGTCTTTAATTCCAACATATCTCTTTATACTAGATGCTGAGAAGTCTCCTATTTGTCCTATTAAACTTAATATTACTCCTATCATTCCAATATATGCATAAGAATAGCTCATATTCCAATATGTATTTGCAAAATAAGTATAAATTAGCATCATAATAACAGATCCAACTGTACCTGCAATACATCCTTCTATTGATTTTTTAGGACTTACTTTACTAAATTTATGTTTTCCAAATCTCATACCTATGAAAAAAGCCCATACATCTGTACCCCATGCTGCAAATAGTGCATACCAAATTAATATTTTTCCATCTGGCATTCCATCGATAAATGCAACAAACATCATAAAAAATACTGCATAGAAAATTCCTAAAAATGTATATGCAACATCTTTAAAAGTGGTTTTCATATCTGTTGCAATAACAATAGAAAATAATATCATCATAACTGTTGGTACAGATAATGTTACAACAATGTTAAGACTTTCTTGTGGAATTAGATGTATAAAGCAGATGCTAAAACAGCTTAAATATCCTACCCATCTAATTGGTTTGCATATTTTGGAAACTGCATTAAAATATTCATCAATTGCAAGTATAGCTACAAACGTTAGTAAAAAATCTACTACATATTTATTGCTAATTAGAAGAACAATAACAACTAGTGGAAATCCTAATAATCCAGATATTATTCTTTTAATATCCATATAGTATATCTCCTTTCTTCATTCCTTTAAATCCAATCTTAATTTGCTCCAAATTTTCTAGTTCTATTTTGATAAATTTTTATTGCTTCGTCTAAATCCTTTTCTGTAAAATCTGGCCAATTTTTTTCTATAAAAACAAATTCTGCATAAGATAGTTGCCATGGTAAGAAATTGCTTAATCTTATTTCTCCACTTGTTCTAATTAGTAAATCTGGGTCTGGCTGACCTGCTGTGTATAAATTATCTTCAATTTCTTTTTCTGTTATATCTTCTGGATTTAAAATTCCTTCTTTGACTTTACTTGCAATCTTTTTCATTGATTGTACTAGTTCTTCTCTGCCTCCATAGTTTAAAGCTATATTAAATACAATACCTGTATTATTCTTAGTCTTTTCCATGGATTTTTCAATACTTTTTTTCATTCTTTCAGATAGTCCATCTCGACTACCTATAATTCTTACTTTAATATTTTCAGTATCTGCACGTTTGCAATAATCATCTAAATAGCTTTGAAATAATGTCATAAGCGCTGATACTTCATCTGTTGCTCTTTTCCAATTTTCTGTTGAAAATGCATATGCTGTAATATATTTTATTCCAATTTTATTTGCATATCTAACAATATTTTCTAATACTTTTGCACCTTCTTTATGTCCAAATGCTGCTGGCTTCCCCTGTGCTCTTGCCCATCTTCTATTGCCATCCATTATAATAGCAATATGTTCTGGTAGGTTTTCTTTATTATCCATATTAAAATTCATTCCTTACTTATTTCTATTTGCAATATATGTTGCTAATTGTTTTAGAAATGTTGCTTTTTCTCCATACCTTTCTAAACAATTTATAGCATCTTCTGTTAATGTATCCAAAATATCTTTTGCACCTGCTAAACCATATTGTGATACATATGTACATTTTTGTCTTTCTTTAT
>CANQOU010000069.1 GCA_947625565.1 uncultured Clostridia bacterium | reverse complement strand
TCGCCTTGTTGAGTGATTTTAATTCCTTTTATATTATCAGGTTCAATAATTTCTTGTGAGCTTTCTATTCCCTTTTTATAAGTTTGTTTAATTTTATATTTATTTTCATTTTTATTACTATATACTGTCATATCAATTGTTGCTTCATATGAACTAATATTAAAAATATCAATTTCTTGACTATTAGTATCATTCCCAGATTTTGAATTTTTAGTCAGATTTTTTATACAAATTCCACAACAAATTATGATTATACTAATAAGAATAAGTATGATTTTCTTTTTCATTAAAATCCCTCCTGTTCATACTTATTCTAAAAATTCTTTTTTATTCATTTGCATATTTCTATTTTTATAAATTATCAAAATATGTTTCTATTTCTTCTAATAGTTCTTTTACCGTTTCTATTTGATTTATTTTGTCACGAAATTCACTAGAATCTTTTAATCCTTTTGTATACCATGCTATTGGTTTTCTTAGTTCTCTAATTGCTGTAATTTCAGTTTTTTCTTCTAGTTCTAAAGCAATATGTTTTTTTATTACTTCAAGTTTTTCTTTTTTGGTTATTTCTGGTAATTTTTCTCCTGTTCTTAAAAAATATTGTATTCTTTTAAATATCCATGGATTTCCAAATGTTCCTCTTCCAATCATTATCGCATCTACTCCTGTTGTTTCAAACATTTGATATGCTGTTTCTTCATCTACAACATCTCCATTTCCAACTACCGGAATATTAACTGCTTCTTTTACTTTTCTTATAATATCCAAATCTGCCTTTCCTGAATAAAATTCACTTCTTGTCCTTCCATGTATTGTTATAGCAGATACACCTGCTTTTTCTGCCATTTGAGCAAATTCAACTGCCACAATATTATTATAATCCCAGCCTTTTCTGATTTTAACTGTAACTGGCTTATTCGTATTTTTTACAACTGCTTGAATAATTTTTTCTGCTTTTTGAATATCTAATAATAGTTTGCTCCCATCATTATTCTTTACAACTTTTGGTGCCGGGCATCCCATGTTTATATCTATAATATCTGCTTGTTCATTTATATATTTAGCTGCAAATGTCATACTTTCTTCTTCACTACCAAAAATCTGAAGTCCTATTGGTTTTTCTTCTCCTTTTGTATCCATCAATAGCTTAGTTTTGCTGTCATTATAAAAAATGGCTTTACCGCTTATCATTTCAGTAAATACTAATCCTGCTCCAAATTCTCTACATATTTTTCTATACGCTTTATCTGTAATACCTGCCATTGGTGCTAGAAATATATTATTTTTGATTTCTAAATTTCCTATTTTTATTGGTTTTAAATACATCTTTTTCTCCTTTTAAAAAAGCAACGAAGAACATATAGTTTTGTTCTCTATTGCCTATTTTACAAATATTGATTTTTGTCTTTTTCCACTTATATTTAGTAAAATTCCTAACATCATATAATTAGTAATCATTGAGCTACCACCATAGCTTATGAATGGAAGTGGTACTCCTGTGATTGGTAGTAGTCCCATAACCATTCCTATATTTTCTATCATATGGAACATTAGAATACCTGCTATTCCAGATGCTATTATTGTTCCTGTACTATCCTTTGCAGTCTTAGCAATGTATAATATTTTTGTAACCAATACAACATATAGTATAATAATTAAACCAGCTATTAGAAAGCCCATTTCTTCTCCTATAACGGAAAATATAAAGTCTGTTGTTTTTGGATATAAAAATCCTAGTTGAGTTTGGTTTCCTTTTAATAATCCCATGCCTGTTAGCCCACCTGCACCTATTGCTAACTTAGATTGTAAAATATTGTATCCTGCTCCCCTTGGTTCTGATTCTGGGTGTAAAAATATATCTATTCTTGTTTTTGCGTGTTCTGGTAATACAAAATTATATAATAATGGAATTGAAAGGGCGATTAGTAAAATTACTGAAATTACATATCTTCTATCAATACCTGCCGCAAATAGCATTAAAGCTGTTGCAACAAAAAACGCAATTGCAGTACCATAATCTGGTTGCTTAATTATTAGTAATACTGGTATCATTAAAGCACTTAATACTATCAATATTTTTAATGGTTTATTTATTTCCTGTTTTCCTTTTTGTTGAATTTTATTTATAACCATTGTTAAGAATAAAATAACAAATATCTTTGCAAATTCTCCTGGTTGAAAAGAAAATCCACCAATTGTAAACCAACTACTTGCTCCATTTATTGGTTCTGTAAATAATACTGCAAATAAAAGTATTAAAAAAGCAACATAAAAAAATGGAGATAGCCTAACAAGTGTCTCATAGTTTATAAACATGAAAGCTATCATAACCACTAGGCTGATTCCAAACCATATAAGCTGTTTTTGAAATTCATCATAATCGGTATTCTGTGTTGCTGAAAATAATGCTACCAATCCAATAATGGATAAAATAATTGCAACAACAACAATTACCCATTCCATATTTTTTAACTCTTTTTTTCGCATTATAAAAACTCTCTTTATTTTTGATTTTTGTTTTCTTCTTTTTTAGCTGCTTTTTTTGTTTCTTTTTTAGTTTTTTCTATTTTTTCGTTTTCTTTGTCTGTCTTATCTTCTTCTGTTTTTTTATCTTCTGTTATAGTTTTTTCTTTATTTTCTTCTAATTTGCTATTCTCTACTATAGCTTCTTCTTGTTCGGTTTCTTGTTTTTCTTCTGTCTGTTTTAATATTTCTTGTTCTTCACTTGAAGTCTCTTCTATTTGTTGTTCTTCTATCGTAATTTCCATTTCTTTTTTTTCTTCTATTTTAATTTCTTCTTTTGTTTGTTCTTCTTGCTGTACTGTTTTTTCTTGATTTTCATGTTCTTCAGTTTCTGGATTTTCTTTAATTTCTTCTACTTCATTTTCTTTATTCTGTTTTACTTGGCTTTTATCTACTTTCCTTGCTTCATTTTTAATGCTAACAATTGGAATATTGGCATATAATGCTGGTGCACCATTTGTTCCATCTTCATTTTCTTTATTTGTTAATCTAACATCTATAGCTTTTTCATCTACTTCTATATATTTCTTTATTACATCTATAATTTCTTGTTTCATAAGTTCTAAAAAGTCGGCAGATACATTTGCTCTGTCTTGCATTAAAACTAAATGTAATCTCTCTTTAGCGGCATTTTTTGATTTGCCTTCTTCCTTTTTCTCATTTTTATTTTTTGTCTTATTAAAGAACTTGATAAAATTCTCAAACATTGTTTTTTACCCCTTCCTCTTGCAATTATTCCATTATTTTCTGAATAGGCGTTTTAATTTGGCAAAAAAACCTTTTTCAGTTCCTGGTATTGTAACTTCTATTTTTTCTCCTAACACTCTTTTAGCTATTTCCATATATGCTTTACCTGATGGTGCTTTCCTATTTTGAATTACTGGTTCTCCTTTATTTGTCTGTGTAATGATATATTCATCATCTGGAACAACTCCTATTAAGTTAATTGATAGTAAATCCACAATGTCGTCTACATCCATCATTTCGCCTTTTTTTATCATGTTTGGTCTAATTCTATTTATGACTAATTCTGGGTTTTTAATTTCTGAAGATTCTAAAAGCCCAATAATCCTATCAGCATCACGAATAGCAGATATTTCAGCTGTTGTAACAACAATGGCTCTATCAGCTCCTGCTATTGCATTCTTAAATCCCTGCTCAATTCCTGCTGGACAATCTATTAAAATATAGTCAAATTCTTCTTTTAGTTTTTTTGTTAATTTTCTCATTTGTTCTTCATTTACTGCACTTTTATCTCTTGTTTGAGCTGCTGGTAATAGGTATAATTCTTTAAATCTTTTATCTTTAATAAGTGCTTGCCTTAATTTACATTTTCCTTCTACAACATCAACTATGTCATATACTATTCTATTTTCTAAGCCCATAACAACGTCTAGATTTCTTAGCCCAATATCTGTATCTATTAAGGCTACCTTTTTACCTTCTACTGCTAAACTTGCTCCTAAATTTGCTGTCGTTGTTGTTTTTCCTACTCCACCTTTACCAGATGTGATTACAATTACTTCTCCCATAATTATTTCCTCCTTAGGATTTTATGATGCTCCATTTTGATATTACTATGATATAACGAAATTGCTCAAAAGTCAATTAAGTTTGCATAAAAATATAAGAAAAGTTTCTACATGCAAAAAACGCAGGATATTTTTTATCTGCGTTTTTATAATATTTTTATTACCCTATTCAACTGGAATTTTAATTTCTCCTCTTGTTGTATAATATATTATTGTCTGTTTGCTTTCTTTCAGTGAAATACCTCTTACATAAAATACATTGTGTGTTATTTCATTTACAATATATACATCTTTATATTGATTTACACTTTCTGTAGTTCTATCTGCATCTACTTTTTTTATTTTTTCATAGTCTTTACCATAGTGTAAGCTTAATCCTTGCATTGCTTGCAAATCAATGACATAAAATTTACTAGATAATTCTGTTGAATTTAAAATTTCATTCATGTCACTAATGTCTGTATATTCTATACTTGCTGGTAGTTCTCCATATTCGTTAAAAAATTCTTCTATCTTTCCTTCTAAATTTTCTATATCACTGCGTAAATATACTAATTTTTGCAAATCAGTATTATTTTTTAAATTTGTAGAAACTGCAAATGTTACAATAGTTATCACTATTACTGTTACTACTAATGAAATAAGTGTCATTCCTCTTTCATTTATTTGTTTCATCTTTGGCACATCCCTTCTAGGTTTACTTCTCTTTAGTATAGTTTACTATTTTTTTATTTTTTTTTCAATAGTTTTTTTCTATTATTTCATAGATTTTCTGTTTATGTTTTGTAACTTTATTTTCCTTTATAATCAAAATCCATATATATGTAATTATTAAGATGATTGACATATTAAAATTGTAATATAGAACAATTATTGATAATATTGTAAGTAGAATTGTAATAATTATTGATGCTTTATTTATATGATAATTTGCCTTTTTTCTTCCTTGTTTTATTTCTAATATTCCTTTGATAATTCTCCCTCCATCTAATGGATATATAGGTAACATATTAAATATAAAAATACATATATTTGCATATATAATTTCAATTTGTTTTATAATTTCAATTTGCATATTTTTCGTAATTAAAATAATAATTAAATTCATTGTTGGTCCTGCTAAAGCTACAAATATTTTTTTTAGTTCTAGCATATTTGAATTTCCTATTTTTTTGTTGATGTCTTTTATTGATACTTTAAATGATATAGTTAATCCAACTGGGATAATTTCTATTTTTTCTGGTTTCATTTTTAAAAGAATTCCTGCAAATAAATGTCCTAACTCATGTAACAGTGCAAATCCCATCATTAGTATGTAGATATGTATTTGTTTTGTAAATATAAAAATAAATACAATTAAAAATAATTTTAAATCTATACGAAATCTCATTGTTTTTCTCTCTATAAATCTAAGATATTCTGGGCATTAACTGTTCTTTCTTGATATCGAATTTCAAAATGTAAATGTGGTCCTGTTGAGTTCCCAGTTGAACCAACTTCTGCTATTTCTTGTCCCTGTGTTACATGATCCCCTTGCTTTACATATAAATTGTTACAGTGTGCATAAATAATACTTACTTCTCCTATTTGTATTTTTAAATGTTTTCCATAATCTCCTTCTTCTGATGCTAATACAACTTCTCCTTCTGTACTTGAATATATTTTTGTTCCTAAATTAGCTGCTATATCTGTACCTGTATGATTTTTTGGAACTGTTCCTGTTGCTGTTTCACGATATCCATAGCTAGATGTAATAGTTCCTGATATTGGTTTTATAAATGTTGTTGTATTTTTTACATTTTGTATGTCTTGTTCTTCTTGTGTTAATGGTATTTCAGTTTGTCCTTCTTCAGCTCCACCAATTGCATCTTGGTTTTGTACTTCTCTCACTTCTTCTGCTTTTTGTTCCTCATCTTTATTTTCTTTTGGTTCTTCCTCTATTTTAGGTTGTTCTTCCTGTTTTTCATTTCCTATTATGTTTTGATTAAAAGTGATAATTGCGTTTTTTACTGTTTCATAAATTTCTACAAAATTGGTATCATATGCTAATATTTCTCTTGTTTTATTTATTATATTTTCAGAAAAGATACTTCCACTATTTTGTATTGTATATATTAAAAAATATATACAAACACATATTAGTATTTGCATTATCATTTTCTTAAGTAATTTTATATCTTTTTTATTATCATTTATTGGTAATTTCTGTGTTCTATTTTGAGTATCATTTAGATTTTTCCTTCTCAGATATATTTCTTCAGCTCGTCTTATTCTTTCTTCTACTGATATACTTTTTTCCATATAAAAACACCTCTTCCTTGGTTATATCATGTCCTTTTTTAATCGTATTCAAGATGAGATGTTTTTATGATTTATTTTATGAATATAAATATCATTTCTATAAAGCATAAAATTGATGTAATATATAGATATTTTTTCATTTTTTTGTATTTTTTATTTATTTTTTTATTCAGAATTTCTTTCTTTTTGTTATT
>CANQOU010000068.1 GCA_947625565.1 uncultured Clostridia bacterium | reverse complement strand
TCATGAAATAATTGTTATATAAAGGTTTATGGGTAACCTTTTAAAAACCTAAATATATTATACAAGGAATGTGATTAACAATGAAAAGAGTATTAACAGGGGACAGACCAACTGGAAGATTACATATTGGGCATTATTTTGGTTCTTTAAAAACAAGATTAGAACTACAAGAAAATCCAAATTATGACCCATATATTTTAATTGCAGATGTTCAAGCATTAACAGATAATTTTAATAATCCAGAAAAGGTTAGAAATAGTGTTAGAGAAGTTGCAATTGATTATTTATCAGTTGGAATAGATCCTAAAAAAACCACAATATATATTCAATCTATGATACCAGAAACAGCAGAATTAACAGTATTTTATTCAAATTTAGTTACAATAGCTAGGTTAGAGAGAAATCCAACTGTAAAAACAGAAATAGCACAAAAAAGAGAGATATTTGGAGAAAGTGTAACATATGGATTTCTAGGATATCCAGTTAGCCAAGCAGCTGATATTACTACTTTTGAAGGAGAAATTGTGCCAGTAGGTGAAGACCAATTACCACTAATAGAACAGTGTAGAGAAATTGTAAGAAAATTTAATAGTATTTATGGAGAAGTGTTAAAAGAACCAAAGGCAATTTTGTCAAATACTAAAAGAATTAAAGGTCTAGATGGAAACGAAAAAATGGGAAAATCTCTTGGAAATGCTATATATTTATCAGATAGTGAAGAAGAAATTACAAAAAAAGTAATGAGTGCAGTAACTGACCCAAATAGAATAAAAAAGGACGATTTGGGAAATCCTGATATTTGTATGGTAGCATATTATCATAATTTATTTACAAATAAAGAAGATATTAAAACAGTATGTGAAGAATGTAAAGCAGGAAAAAGAGGTTGTGTTCAATGCAAAAAACAATTGGCTCAAAATATTATAGATACTCTAAGACCAATTCGCGAAAAAAGAGCATACTATGAAGCACATCCAGAAGAAGTAGATAAGATTTTAATAGAAGGAACTGAAAAAGCAAGAAAAGTTGCAAAACAAACAATGAAAAAAGTAAAAGAAGCAATGAAATTGGATTACTTTGATGAGAAATAATATAAAGAAGGAAGGAAAAATGTTTACAGATTATACTAAAATAATAATTAAATCTGGAGATGGTGGAAATGGGGCAGCAACATTTCGTCGTGAGAAATATGTAGCAGCAGGTGGACCAGACGGTGGAGACGGTGGAAATGGTGGAGATATATATTTCCAAGTAGACAAAGACAAAAACACATTGATAGACTTTCGATATAATAAGAAATTTAAGGCTGGAAATGGAGAAAACGGAAGCGGAAATAATTGCAATGGAAAATTTGGAGAAGACTTGTATATCAAAGTACCAATTGGAACTGTAATAAAAGACGCAGACACCAATAAAGTACTTGCAGATTTATCAAAACCAAATCAACAAGAACTAATTTTAAAAGGAGGAAGAGGAGGAAGAGGAAACTCACACTTTGCAACCTCTATGAGACAAGCTCCAAGATTTTCAGAAGATGGAGAAAAAGGAGAAGAAAAAGAAATAATTTTAGAATTAAAATTATTAGCAGATGTTGGACTTCTAGGATTTCCAAATGTAGGAAAATCCACATTTTTATCAAAAGTAACAGAAGCAAGACCTAAAATTGCAAATTATCATTTTACAACATTAGAACCAAATTTAGGAGTTGTAAAAACAAAAGATGGAGATGGCTTTGTTATTGCAGATATTCCAGGAATTATAGAAGGAGCAAGTAAAGGAGTAGGACTAGGAATTCAATTTTTAAGACATGTAGAAAGAACACGCCTTTTATTACATTTTATTAATGTTTCAGGAGAAGAAGGAAGAAATCCAATTGAAGATTATAAAATAATAAATAAAGAGCTAAAAAAATATAGTGAAAAATTATCAAAAAGAAAACAGATAATAGTTGCAACTAAGGTAGATAGTATGCAAAATAATGAGGGATATAAAGAATTAGAAAAATTAGCTAAAAAAGAAAAATTGGAGATATATAAAATTTCTTCTGTAACAGGAGAAGGATTACAAGAGCTAATTAACCATATATCACAAGTATTAAAAACATTACCAAAAGAAGACCTAATTGAAGTAGAAGATAAAATGGTATATACACTACCAGATAAAGATCAAGAATGGGAAGCAAGAAAAGAAGGAAATGCATTTTATGTTACAGGAAGAGCAGTTGACCGTTTAATGGGAAGAATCAATATAGAAGATAATGAATCTATGTATTATTTCCACAAATGTTTAAAAAATATGGGAATTGACGATAAATTAAAAGAATTAGGAATTTGTGATGGAGATACTGTATATATTTCTGATTGGGAATTGGAATGGGAAGAATAAATCCGCGTAGCAATACGAGGATTTTTTTAAATATTTATCAAAAGTAGTTGTAAAATTCACAAAAAATTGATATACTGTTACCATATAAAGGAGGAATGAAAATGGAAGAAGACAATCAAGAACAAGAAGAGTTAAAGCAAGAAGAAACTTCACAAGAAAAAAATGAGCAGGAAATAGAAGAAAATGAAGGAATACAAATTTCAAATGATGTTATAGCTGTAATAGCAGGTGTAGCTGTTTCAGAGGTACAAGGTGTATCATCAATGGCAGGTGGATTTGCTGGAGGAATTAGTGAAGTATTAAGTGGAAAAAAGAATTTAGCAAAAGGTATTAAGGTAGAAAAAAATGAAACAACAATTAAAATAGATGTTAATATTATTGTAGAATATGGTACAAGAATACCAGATGTTGCATTTGAAATTCAAAACAGAGTAAAAACATCTGTAGAGACTATGACAGGTTTAACTGTAGAAGAAGTCAATGTTCACGTACAAGGGGTAAATACAGAAGATGTAAAACAAGAAGAGGAAGTAGAAAATAATAAAGAAGAAAAGGAGTAATAAAAATGAAATTTATTGAGAAAGTAACGTTAATTATATATTCTAATATAATGCTAATTTTATCTATTATTTTATGTCTATTAGTATTTGGATGGCTAGATTTACAAGTAGTAAAAAACATTATCACAGAATGTATCACAACAGACCCAGCATCTAAAATTGTTTTAGGAGCTAGTGTTGTATTTATATTATTATCTATTAGATGCATTTTCTTTGACCCAACTTCAAAAGAAGAAATAAAAGATAGACAAGGAGTTTTACTAGAAAATGAAAATGGAAAACTAATGATATCAAAAGAAACAATAGAAAACCTTGTAGAATCTGTAGCAGCAGATTTCCAAGATGCAGATAATATAACAACAAGAGTAGAATTAGATAAAGAAAACAATGTTAGTATATTCGCAAATTTAATTGTAACATCAGATGCAGTTATTAAAGATTTATCTGCAAATTTACAAAATAAAATAAAAGAAAAAATTAAACTTGCAACAGATTTAGATGTTAAAGAAGTAAATATTTCAGTAAAAAAAGTAGCACCTGTACAACAAGAACAAGCATAGTATACAGTAGAAAGGAGTAGAAGCAAAAATGGAGGATTTTAAGAAATTTTTAGGCAAATATTGTGGAGCAATTATAGGTATTGTTATAGCCATTATTATTTTAGCTACTAGACTTTATGATTTAATTATTGGTATTGTAGTGATAGTCTTAGGAGCATTTATCGGAAATTATGTGCAACAAAATAAAGAAGATGTTAAAATAAAATTAAAAGGTTGGATAGACAAAATGTAATGAAAAGGACAAGCGGAAAGGAAAAGCAATGAACAGAACACAGATGCGTGAAAATGCTTTCAAATTATTGTATAGTTTGGAAATACAAAAAAGTGAGAACTTGGAAGAACAAATAGAACTATATATACAAAATAGTGAAATCGAAAGCGAAGAAGCAAAAATATATATTAAAGATGCTGTTATACGGAATAAAAAATAACCAGCAACAAATTGAAGAAGATATAAAAACAAATCTAAAGGAAAATTGGAAAATTGACAGAATTTCAAAAGTTAATTTGAGTATATTAAAATTAGCAATTTATGAAATAAAATATACTCAAGTTCCATTTAAAGTTGCAATAAATGAGGCAGTAGAGCTAGCAAAAAAATATGGAGACGAAAACTCAAAAACATTTGTAAATGGAATTTTAGCAAGTATTGTAAAAGAATAACCTCTAGGAAGGAAAAAATGATGAAATATGAAAATATGGCAATCACAGTAAGTGAATTAAATAGCTATATTAAAGAAAAATTGGCAGATGACGAATACTTAAGCAGTTTGTTAATTAAAGGAGAAATATCTAATTTTAAACATCATTATACAGGACATATGTATTTTACATTAAAAGATGAAAAATCTTTAATTAAATGTGTAATGTTCAAAACATATGCAGAAAAATTAGACTTTACTCCAAGGGATGGAATGAAGGTTTTTGTATTAGGAAGTGTATCTGTATTTGAAAGAGATGGAATTTACCAAATTTATGTACAAGCTATTCAAGAAGATGGAGTAGGAATATTATATAAAAAGTATGAAGAACTAAAACAAAAACTAGAAGAAAAAGGATATTTTGATATTAGTCATAAGCAAAAAATCCCACAAATGCCTAATATAATCGGTGTGCTAACATCTCGGAACAGGTTCAGTAATCAAAGATATTATAAATGTAGGCACAAGAAGAAATCCAAATGTTAGAATTCGTTTATTACCAGTTCCAGTACAAGGAGAAGGTGCAGCTGAAAAAATCGCAAGTGGAATTGAGTATATGAATGAAAACAAATTAGCAGATGTATTGATATTAGCTAGAGGAGGAGGATCATTAGAGGATTTATGGCCATTTAATGAAGAAATTGTTGCACAAGCTATATATAATTCACAAATCCCTATAATTTCTGCAGTTGGACATGAGACAGATTTTACAATTTCAGATTTCACAGCAGATTTAAGAGCACCAACACCATCTGCAGCAGCAGAATTAGCAGTTCCAGATATTTATGAAGTAAAACAAAAAATACGGTTCATATCAAAATAGAATGAGATTAGCACTTAGTAAAAAATATGAAACATTACAATTACGACTTCAAAAATGTATGGCAAGTTATATATTTAAAGACCCAATGAAAATGATACAAAATAAATATATACTAGTAGACCAATTTATAAAAAAATTGGAAACACAAATACAAACCAAAAAACAAAACGAAAAAGAACATTATATAACTTTATTATCTAAACTAGATACATTAAGTCCACTAAAAACTTTAACAAGAGGATATGCAATAGTTGAACAAAATGATCATGTTATAAAAAGTGCAAAAAAACTAAAAAAAGGTGATGAAATAAATTTAAAATTTGTAGATGGAACTAAACTGGCAAAAATCCAATAAAGGAGAAAATAAAAAATGAGAAATAGTACAAAAGTGCTAATTGGTGTATTACTAATCTTAATTCTTATATTATTAGGATATGTTACATATATATTTATTCAAGAAAAAACTGTAATTGAAAATGAAACTGAGGAAAAAAATATAGTAAATGAAATAGAAGAACAAAATGTAGTAAATGAGATTAATACAAATGTAGCGGAAGAAAATACAGTTACAAATACTGAAAGCAATGAAAGTACTGAGACAAGCGTAGAACTAAATCAAAATTATGTAGGAAAAGAAGAACAAGAAAGCAATGAACAAAGTGGAACAGAAAATCCAGAACAGACAGCAATAGATTTTGCAAAAGAAAAATGGGGTGAAACAAGTAGTAGTTATAATTTTGTTGTTGAAAATGTTGAAGGAAATGTATATCATATAGCAGTAATTTCTAATGCAATTACAATTGCATATATGGATGTGGATTTAGAAACAGGAGAAGTAACTGAAAATTAAAAGGAAGGGAAAAGAATGAAAAAAGCAAGTTTTGAAGAAAATATAGAAGAACTTGAAAAAATAGTAACAGAATTAGAAAAAGGAGAATTGAACCTAGAAGATTCAATGAAAAAATTTGAAGATGGAATTACAATATCAAAAAATTGTAACAAAATATTAGAAGAAGCAGAAAAGAAGATAACAATTTTGATAAATCAAGATGGGAAAATGGAAGAAGAAGACTTTAAAGTATAGTGCAAAAATAAAGGGGAGAAGTATAATACCATGAATGATATTACAGGATTTTTTCAAAACAAATATATTATTGTACCATTATTATTGTGGTTTTTTATTCAACTATATAAAGTAATTTATGATTTAATTACAACTAAAAAATTTAATTTCAAAAGGATACTAGGAGCAGGAGGAATGCCAAGTTCACATTCAGCAGTTGTTGTAAGTCTAGCAACTTTAATTGGAAAATACGAAGGACTAAATTCTAGTATGTTTGCTCTTGCTTTAATACTAGCATGTGTAGTTATGTATGATGCTGCAGGAATTAGAAGAGCTGCTGGAAAACAAGCTAAATTATTGAATAAACTAATTGAAACTCCGGGTTTAACTGGAGTAGAAGTATCAGAAAGACTAGTTGAAGTATTAGGACATACACCAATACAAGTATTTGTTGGAGCCTTAA
>CANQOU010000067.1 GCA_947625565.1 uncultured Clostridia bacterium | reverse complement strand
ATATGGCAGGAAAATCAACATATATGAGACAAGTAGCTTTAATAACTCTAATGGCTCAAATTGGTAGCTTTGTACCAGCTCAAGAAGCAAGAATAGGAGTTGTAGACAAGATATTTACTAGAGTAGGAGCATCAGATGATTTAAGTATGGGACAAAGTACATTTATGGTTGAAATGATAGAAGTTGCAACAATTTTAAAAGAAGCAACAGCAAATAGTTTGGTGATTTTAGATGAAATTGGTAGAGGAACTTCTACATATGATGGCTTATCAATTGCTTGGGCAGTAGCAGAATATATTGCAGACAAGGAAAAATGTGGTGCAAAGACATTATTTGCTACACACTATCATGAACTAACAGAGTTAGAAAACGAATTAGAAGGTATAAAAAATTATTCAATAGCAGTTAAGGAGAAAGGAGAAGATATAATATTCTTGCGTAAAATAGTAAGAGGTGGCACAGACGAAAGTTATGGAATTCATGTAGCTCGTTTAGCAGGAGTACCAAAGGCAGTAACAGGAAAAGCTAATGAAATATTAAAAACCTTAGAGAGAAAAAGCATTTTAAAGAATAAAAAAGACGAAAAGAAGGATAAAAAACAAGTAGAAGGACAATTTGATATGTATAATTATAAATTAGCAGAAATTGCGCATGAAGTGGATAAAATAAACTTAAATGAATTAACACCAATTGATGCATTGAACACATTAGTTCATATTAAAGAAAAAATGAAGTAAAAGGCAGATAATTCTGCTTTTTTTTATATAAAAAATTATGATTCATTGGAATTAATAATTAAATCATTAAATATATGTAACAAAATATATGATATAATTGTATAAGAAACAGAGGAGGGAGAAAATTTGGAACAAAAAACAGATAAACAATTGTATCAAGAATTCTTAAAAGGAAACAATAGTAGTTTTGAAGAACTTGTTATTCGCCATAAAGACAAGCTTATATATTTTATTACCACATATGTAAAAAATATTGATATAGCAGAAGATATTGCACAAGATGTATTTGTATATATCCTAATACATAAGAAGAATTATAATTTTCAATATTCACTAAAAACATATCTATATATGATTGCAAAATCAAAGGCTTTAAATTTTTTAAAGCATGAAAAGAAAATTAGTTACACAGATGATATAGAAGGTTTAGATAATCTGCATAAATCCTATGAAAAACAATTGAATTCATTAGAAGATATTATATTTCAAAAAGAAAAAGCAAGGCAATTACATAATAGTATCAATAAGTTAAAAGGAGATTATAAACAGGCAATTTATTTAGCAGATATAGAAGAAATGAAATATCAAGAGATACGGTAAAATAATGAAAAAATCTATGTCTAGTACAAAAGTATTGATTCATAGAGCACGAAAAACCCTAGAAAAATTAGTAAGAGAGGAGAGTGAAAAATATGAAGGATAACAGAGAATTTATAGATGGAATTTATGAAAAATATGAAGAATATCAAAATGAAAAGCATTTAAAATATAAACGATTTGCACCTGTATTGTCTCTTGCAACTTTGGTTGTTACTATATTTATTGGTACATCAATATATAAAAATAATGTTAATAAGCCTGATATTATCATAAATAAAGAAACAGATGCAACAAATATAGGAACAGTAGCAAGTGTTGATACATTTCAAAATTTCTATGAACTTTTGAAAAAACAAGAAAATACAAATACAAATATGAGTAAATCTGCAAATCTAGTTGAAAGTAATAAAGAAATAATAGAAGATACTGCAAAAGTTGAACAAGCAGAATACAGTCAAACTAATACACAAGTTGATGGTGTGGATGAAGCAGATATTATAAAGACAGATGGAAAATATATTTATTATGTTGCAGATAAAAAAATTGTAATAGTTGATATTCAAAACTCTAATAATAGCAAAAAAGTATCAGAAATTCCTTTTGAAAAAAATGATACTTATGTAAGAGAGATATATGTAAAACGAGATAAGTTAGTAATTATAGCTTCAAAAAATGAAATAAAAACTGAAACAAGAAGTATTTATGAAACAGCAGATGTAGCATATGTAGATGGAATTAAAATAAAAACTATTGCTATTGTATATAATATTCAAAACCGTGAAAAACCAGAAGAAGAAAGACGTGTAGAATTAGAAGGTACATATATTTCTTCAAGAATGATTGGAGACAATATATATTTTGCAACAAGTAAATATATATCAAATGCACTTAATATGGTTAAACGTTATCCTATAGAGGAATTAAAAGAAGATGATTATAAACCAATATATTTAGATACTGCTATAAGCCAAGAAAGTAAATATATTCCTTTTAATGAAATACAATATTTTGATGACACAGATATAACAAATTATTTAATAGTTGCAGGGTTTGATATTGGTAAAAAAGAAGCGGCAAATGTAGAAACATTTTTAGGAGCAGGTGAAACGATATATTCATCAAATAAAAATATGTATATTGCCAAAATTATAACTACATATGATATTAACACATATACTCTTTTAGGATATAATACAAAAATTATCAAATTTAAATTAGACAATGGAAATATCACATATCAAAAAGATACTACAATAAATGGAAAAATTCTAAATCAATTTTCTATGGATGAGGATACAAATGAAAATTTTAGAATAGCAACAACTCAAGAGATACAAGGAAGTATAGAAAATATGCTATACATTTTAGACAAAGATTTAAAAGGTGTTGGAAACTTAACAGGATTAGCAAATGGTGAAAAGATATATTCTGTTAGATATATGGGAGATAAAGCATATATTGTTACATTTAAACAAGTAGATCCATTATTTGTAATTGATTTATCAGACCCAAAAAATCCGCAAAAATTAGGAGAATTAAAAATTCCTGGTTATAGCACATATTTACATCCATATGACGAAAATCATATAATTGGCCTAGGATATGATACTAAAGAAAATGGAGAAACAACTCAAAATAATGGATTAAAACTTTCAATGTTTGATATAACAGATGTAAATAATCCAAAAGAATTATTTACTGAAAAAATAGGAAATATATACACTAGTTCAGAAGCAATATATAATCATAAAGCCATTTTATATCTAAAAGAAAAAAATATAATAGCCTTTTCAATTAAAACATATCAAAATCAGAAAAATATTTCTAAAGCATTATTATATGAAATTGATTTAAACAAAGGTTTTATATTAAAAAATGAATACGCAGAAGATACAACAAAAGATTACAAAAAAAGTATTGAAAGAATAGTATTTGCAAATGGTAGATATTATTTGGTATCTAAAAAAATAATTGTAAGTATTGATGAAAACACATGGCAGGATAAAGAAAAAATTGAAATTGAATAAATATAATACCATACTATGATTCTAATTGTAGTATGGTATATTTAGTATAATAAATACTTTAAAAAATATTTTCTAATATGTATACATAAAAATTATTAAAAATACTAGACTTTTTCGACAAAATTATATATAATATGAGAAAATATAGTTTGGAGGGAAAAACGAAATGTATGAGAGAAGTGCAATTGT
Organism: uncultured Clostridia bacterium; assembly: GCA_947625565.1. GTDB lineage: Bacteria > Bacillota > Clostridia > TANB77 > CAG-508 > CAG-269. The sequence continues at coordinate 3,109 of CANQOU010000067.1, read as the reverse complement.
TCTAGAAAGATATCTAAGCAAAATATTTGGACAAGATGATACAACTGGTATGAAGGCTAATTATTATCTTTATACAGATATCCTAGAAGAAATGGAAAAATATCAAATGGTTACTGAAGAAGAAGAAAAAGTTATAAAAGAATTTGATGCAATAGCACAAAAAATGCAGGCCATCCAAAAAAAGCAAGAAATGTTATGTTCTGATAATATCGAACAAGAAGAAGAAAGAAATAGATTATTTAATGATTTTGACCAAGACCCAGCTACAATCGAAAAGAAAATATTGAAAATTGAGAAAATATTAGAAGAAAATGAAGAAGAAGAGAAACAATTAAGGGAGGAATATATAGAGCTTTTTAGTGAATTTACAGAAAAACAAAAAATTAGAAACAGATGTAGTAAAACTAGAAGAACAGCAGAGACAAATCATATGAAAGTTTTAAATCAAACTGCAGAAAAAATGGAACTAATTGACCGTGAAGTTATGGGGAGAGTGAAACAATTTTCTGCAATAAGTAATGAAGAAATTTGTCAAAAGTTGAATAAGATAATGTTAGAAAATGGCAAAAATGAAAAAATTAAATTTGATTCAGAAGTTATAAAAAAAGCAGTAGCAACAAGGGTAGAAATGGCTAAAAAAGAAGCGGAATGTTATCTTAATAGTTATGATAAATTGAAAAAACTTATGACAGAAATCGAAGGAGATTCAATTAGATTAGCTAAATATCAAAAGATACAGAGAGATATACAAATAAAACTAGAATTCTTAGATGCTGAAAAAGAATACATAGTAAGCTTTTTAGATAATGAAAGAATGACAACAGTAGGAGGAGAAAAAAGCCATGAGCAAATGATGAAGGATGCTTGTGAAAAATATGATGTAGATATAAGACAAATTAATAATTTATATGATTTGCTTATAAAAGAAATGACAGGCAAAGCTACTAAAAAAGCATATAATGAATTGTATAATAGCACATATTTGACAAATATTGAGGAAACAGAAAAGAGTTTTAATCAAGAGGTAAATAATATAAAATCTAGTGTTGGAACTATTATCAATACAAACTATTGGCGTATAGAGGGAATTAAAAATATTTATGAAATATTTAATAGACAAGTTCAAGAATATTTTGAAAGAGATTTAACAGAATTTATGCCAATAGAAGAAGCTAAAGAGCTAAAAAAAGCTTTAAAGAATGAAGAAACTATTGAGGATGACGAAAACGAGTGGTTTATAAGTAATGACGAAATAGAAAATAATAATGATTCAAAAGAAGTTGAAGAAGACGAGGATGATGAAGATTGGTTTAGAAATTCAGAAGATGACGAGGATATAGAGGAATATGACGACGAAGATGATGAAGATGCCAATGACGATGGCGAAGATTTAGAAGAAAATGAAGATGAGTTTGATGATGATACAGAATACGAAGAAGAAGAAAAAGAAGACGACGAGGACGATGATGACTGGTTTACAAATTCAGAAGAAGATGAAGACAGCAAAGAAGATAAAAATGTTATTCCACAAGGAGCGCGAGACAACAATGATTTTGAAGCAAAGCTTAGAGAAAAACTAGCAAATAAAAATAAAGGAAAAAATAAAAAGAGCAAAAAATATGAAGAATTTGCTTGGGACGAGGAAGATAAAGAAGAAGGAATAAAAGCTAGAAAGAAAAAACCAGCAAGAATGGCAGAAAATAGCGATAAAGGAATATTTAACAAACTTTTTAATAAATAAAATATGTTAAAAGACCTACTGTTAATTCAGAGGTCTTTTTGTTTTCCTAATTTTAACTTTAAAAATATTTATAAAAGATAAATAAATAGTTGACAAAACAGAACAAACGTTTTATAATATAACAAAATTAAAAGGATGTGGTAATGTGGAAAAAGAAAATACTAATATGTTAACAAATAAAAAACTAGATGCAAAAAATTGTGAAACAGAAAATATTAAAGATTTAATTTACACGATAAGAGGGAGACAAGTGATGTTAGATAGTGATGTAGCAATGCTATATAATTATGAAACTAAAAAAATCAATCAGGCTGTAAAAAGAAATATAGAAAGGTTCCCAGAAAAGTTTTGCTTTCAATTAACAAATAAGGAGAAGGAAAACTTGAGGTCGCAAATTGCGACCTCAAGTTTAGAAAAAGAGAACTATGGAGGAAGAAGATACTCACCATATGTGTTTACAGAACAAGGAATAGCAATGCTTTCAGGGGTATTAAAAAATGAAATTGCAGTTCAAATAAGTATAAATATTATGGATGCATTTGTTGAAATGCGTAAGTTTATATCTTCAAATGGACAAGTTTTTGAAAGATTAACAAATATTGAACATCAATTATTAGAATATTACAAAAAATTTGATATTGTATTTAATGAACTACAAAAAGATAAAAAAGAAAAATTCAAACAAAAAATATTTTTTAATGGGCAAATTTATGATAGTTATAGTCTAATAATAGATATTATAAGAACTGCACAAAGTAAAATTCTAATTATAGATAATTACATAGATGATAGTATATTAAAAATGCTAACAAAGAAAAATATGGATGTAGAAGTTACAATATTGACATCACAAAATAGTAATATACGAAAATTAGATATTCAAAAATTTAATAAACAATATCCTACATTAAAATTAGCTTATACAAAAAAATTTCATGATAGATTTATAGTTATAGACAACAAAGATTTATACCATGTTGGAGCATCATTAAAAGATTTAGGAAGGAAGTGTTTTGCAATTTCTAAAATAGAAGATATGGAATATATAGAAAAGATAAATAATTATCATAACTAAAAATAAAAGACTGACACAGTTTTATTATAAATGTAATTTATCTATTGACACAACAAGAAACGATGAGAGAAGTGATTATTATAGAACAAGATAAAAACTTAGTAGTAAAAGACAGAAAACTTGAGGTCACAATTTGTGACCTCAAGTTTAGAAAATTATTGAGTAAAAAGATATTTACTATATGTGTTTATAGGATAAGGAATAGAAATGTTTTCTGTGTATTTGTCAAGTGAAAATTGGTCCAAGTTATATTTGAAAAATGGTCCACTTTTTCAAACATAAAAATTAGTTAT
>CANQOU010000066.1 GCA_947625565.1 uncultured Clostridia bacterium | reverse complement strand
GGTGGAGGAATTTCTGGTCAAGCAACAGAAGTTAAAATACATGCAGACCATTTAGTAAGAACAAGAGAAAAATTAAATAGATTTTTAAGTGAGAGAACAGGACAACCAATTGATGTTATCGAAAGGGATACAGAAAGAGACCACTATATGACAGCTCAAGAAGCATTAGAATATGGTTTGATTGATGGAATTATGGATCATAGAATATAAATAAGAAGGAGTTAAAACAATGCCAAAAAATGATATACCAAATCATGTAAGATGTTCATTTTGTGGAAAGGCACAAGATAATGTAAAAAAATTAGTTGCTGGTCCTGGAGTATATATCTGTGATGAATGTGTAGATTTATGTACTAGTATTATAGAAGCAGAAATGTTTCAAGATGATGAAATCGGATATACATTAACAGAGGAAATACCAAGTCCAAGCGAGATAAAAAAGACACTAGATGATTATGTAATTGGTCAAGAGGATGCCAAAAAGACTCTATCAGTAGCTGTATATAATCATTATAAAAGAATTGCATATGAAGAAGAAACACACCAAAAAGATGATAGTGTAGAAATTCAAAAAAGTAATATTTTATTATTAGGACCAACAGGTTGTGGAAAAACGCTATTAGCAAGAACTTTAGCAAGAATATTAAATGTTCCTTTTGCTATTGCAGATGCTACAACATTGACAGAAGCAGGATATGTTGGAGAAGATGTAGAAAATATTTTATTAAAACTAATACAAGCTGCAGATGGAGATGTTCAAAAAGCTGAAAAGGGAATTGTATATATTGATGAAATTGATAAAATTACAAGAAAATCAGAAAATCCATCTATCACACGTGATGTAAGTGGAGAAGGTGTGCAACAAGCATTACTAAAAATTATAGAAGGAACAGTTGCATCTGTACCTCCACAAGGTGGAAGAAAACATCCAAACCAAGAACTAATCCAAATCAATACAGAAAATATCTTATTTATTTGTGGAGGAGCTTTTGAAGGATTAGAAAATATTATAAAAGACAGAACAGGTGAAAAACTAATTGGTTTTGGAACAAAAATAGAAAGCAAAAAAGAAATAAATCAATATGAAGTATTTAAAGAGTTATTACCACAAGACCTATTAAAGTTTGGTCTAATTCCAGAATTTATTGGAAGGTTACCAATTATTGCAACTTTGAAAGATTTAGACAGAGAAGCTTTAATTCAAATTGCAACAGAACCAAAAAATGCACTTGTAAAGCAATATAAAAAATTACTAGAAATAGATGGAGTAGAACTAGAATTTGCTAGAGATGCATTAGAAGCAATCGTAGATAAGGCAATTGAAAGAAAAACAGGAGCAAGAGGATTGCGTTCTATTATTGAAGAAATTATGAGAGATATTATGTTTGATATTCCATCAAATCCAAAAATAGAAAAATGTATTATTACAAGAGAAACTGTTGTAGGAAACAAACAACCAGAATTGATTATAAATGAAAATAAAAAGATTGAAAAAGTTAAGACAAAAAAGAAAAGAGAAATTCCAGAAAACGCAAAAGAAACAGCTTAATCGCTGTTTCTAATATTTTATATAATACAAAAATAAAGGAGTATATAATGAAAATAATATTAGCATCAGCTTCACCTAGAAGAAAAGAATTACTACAACTAGTAGTGCCAAAATTTGAAATAATGGTAAGTCAAGAAAAAGAAATTATGCAAGAAGGATTGACACCTGAGAAGCAAACTGAAAATTTATCATATGTAAAAGCTAAAAATGTTTATGATAGAACAAAGGGTAATAGAATAATTATAGGTGCAGACTCAATTATAGTAAAAAATGGAAAAATATATGGTAAGCCAAAAAACCAAAAAAATGCAAAACAAATGATAAAAGAATTGTTGGAAGGTGATAGAACACACGAAGTTATAACAGGCTTAACTGTCTTAATAGAGAAGGATGGAAAATATAAAGAATATAAAACACACGACAAGTCCAAAGTATATTTAGAAGATATGACAGACGAAGAAATTGATAAATGGGTTGCAACAGGAAAGGCAATAGATAAAGCAGGAGCATATGGAATACAGACTGAATTTGGCGTATTTGTTAATAAAATAGAAGGAAATTATACAACAGTAGTTGGTTTACCAATACATCTAGTTTACAAGTTTATAAAACAATAAAAAATAATTCATATAACTCACCAAATTTTTTATTTAGAATATAAATAATTGAGGTGAAAAAAATGAATTATGAATACTATACTTCAAATCAGAATGGGCAAGATGATTATGGATTAAAGTACATAAATGAACAAGGATATGGTTTAATTTGTAAAGATTACAAACTTGAATTTCCTCCACAACATCAAGATACACAACCAGGAATGGAATATTTAATGAAGCCAAGGCCAATTTTTAACAATCCATATTATAGAGCAGCAGGAAAATTAGTTGGTAAAGTTGCAATTATTACAGGAGGAGATTCTGGAATAGGAAGAGCTGTTGCAGTTGGTTTTGCAAAAGAAGGTGCAACAATTGTAATTGCTTATTATAACGAACATAAAGATGCTGAAGAAACAAAAAGCTTTATTGAAAGATTAGGGGGAACTTGTATCTTACTTTCAGGAGATATTAAAGAAACTAGTTTTTGTGATAAAATAGTTGAAGAAACAATGAAACAGTTTGGAAAAATCGATATTTTAGTTAATAATGCTGCTGTTCAATATCAACAGAAAAGTTTGCTTGATATTACTGATGAGCAGTTTGATTTAACAATGAAAACTAATATATATTCAATGTTTTATTTAACTAAAAGAGCATTAAAACATATGTTACCAGGAACAAGTATTATCAATGTAACATCAATAACAACTTTTAGAGGAGAACCAGAACTGATAGATTATGTTACAACAAAGGGAGCTATTGTAGGTTTTACGAGAGCACTTGCAACCAATTTAGCAGATAAAAATATAAGGGTAAATGCAGTATCTCCAGGTGTATTTTGGACACCATTACGACCAGCATGTTGGGAGGCAGAAAAGATACCTACATTAGGTTCAAATGCTCCAATGGGTAGAGCAGGACATCCATATGAAATAGCACCACTATTTATATATTTAGCAAGTGATGATTCATCATATGTAACAGGGCAAGTAATGCATATAAATGGTGGAGAATATAAAGGATAAGTTTGATAAATATGCCAAAAGGAATAAAAACCTTTTGGTAATTTTTTATAAAATTGCACTTAATACAAATATACCTAAATTATCTTGATAAATCTTATCAAATTGTGAAATAGGCAAAGGATTATTACCAATACCTGCCTCAATAGTATATCCTGGTCTATTATATTCTTGAATAAACCAATCTTTAAAACCTGCAAAACCAGAACTATATGGAGTAGAAGAAAGAGTATATCCACTAACATTTGCTAATTTTTGACCTATTTGATATGAATTTTCTGGATTATAATTTTGAAACTGCCAATAAATTTCTTTTCCTTGTGTATGGTAAGCTAATACTAAACGAAAATCATGAGATAATGTAAAATTGTATATAGCTAATGCTTCTGGCTCTGTTAATGGAGCAAATCCAACAAAATCACGGGGAGAAGGTTTATCATATCCTTGTGCATATTTAATTTGTTTTGCATTATTCCATCCGTGCAGGAAATTGTAAATTTAAATCTACACCTCTAATATTTGCTTTCCAACCAGAAGGAAAATGAATATTTGAAAATTGTTTTGAAATGGCTAAGGCATTTTTAAAATAAGGAGAGCTAGAAGAAATAGAGCCTGTTACTAAATCAACTCCATCAGGATTTACCATAGGTATTAAATAAATAGAAGAGGAGTGAAAAATGTCTTTTATAGAATATCCAAATAAACTAGAATTTCTAGTATAAGCTTCACAATAATCTTCAATAAATTTCATTAAAAGAATACTTGTAATCCATTCATTAGCATGTATGGAGGCCGAATAAAAAACATTATTAGGTCCATCACCAAGCTTTATAACATAAATATTTTTTTCTAATACACTTTTTCCAACAATTTCAAAGTCTAAAAAAGGATATACTTTCTTCAAAGAATCTAAGTTAGCTACCATTAAAGAATAAGAATATTTTGCATTTGTAGTAACAATATTCATAAAACCACCCTAATACAATATATGAAAAGATAAACATTGTATGAAAAAATTGAAAAAAATAATACAATATGATATATTGTAAAAAGTAAAGGGATGTGATAAAGAATGGCAAGAAGAAAAAAAAATAAAAACAATTTAAACCAAATAGTATTAGCAATAATTGGAACTATTTTTTTAATTATATTAGCATATGTTCAAAATCCAATAATCAATGATAATATGAAAAATACTAATACTAGTTCAAGTATAAATTACAGCAATCAAAATATTATTGATGCAACTACAAATTATACAAATATATTAGATATTCCAGAATATTCAAATGAAATATATGTTACAATAAATAATAACATTCCATATTTTACTGAAGAAGAATATACAACTGAAGCTTTTGAAAAATATAGTGAATTAGACGAAAATGGAAGATGTGGAGTTGCTTATGCCAATATCTGTCTAGAAACAATGCCAAAAGAACAAGAGGAGAGAGGAGATATTGGAACAGTAAAACCTACTGGGTGGAAACAAAAGAAATATAATGGAGAATATTTGTATAATAGATGTCATTTAATAGGATACCAATTATCAGCTGAAAATGCTAATAAACTTAATTTAATCACAGGAACAAGATATTTTAATGTTTCTGGAATGTTGCCTTTTGAAAATATAGTAGCAGATTATATAAATAAAAATAAAAAAAATGTACACGTATTATATAGAGTGACACCTATATTTAAAGAAGATAATCTCTTAGCAAGTGGAGTAGAAATAGAGGCATATTCAGTAGAAGATAAAGGAGAGGGAGTTTGTTTTAATGTATATATTCATAATGTAGAGCCGGGAATTACAATAGATTATAAGACTGGAGAAAGTTGGAAAAAATAAATTTACATAAATATATTGAATTTTAATATAAACCATTGTATAATAGTACCAGTTTTAATCTTTTACTATAATTCTATAGTAATAAAATTCCAAAAAGCAAATTCATAAAAAGGAGGAAGCCTATTGAATTTAGATTTATTTAACAACATAATAAATGGCATCAAAGAAAGCACTTTTGTTCAAAACTTTATGCAAGAATTATCAAATCATTTAGAAAAAGTAAGTAGTTTAAAGCAAGAAAATTGTTTATATCAAGTAGTTGAAATTGAAACAGATGGAGCATATTTGCAAAACATAAATAATAATCAAGTGGCAAAAGAAAATGATATTTCAAAAGAAATATTGGATAAAATACAAGAAGATACAGTTCTAATATACAAAAATGGAAGTTATGAAATTGAAGAAAATTTAACAGAACAATTTTTTAATAATTTAGTAGATATTAAAGAATATGATGCAATTCAAAAAGATTTTATTGAGCAAAATAAAATGTCAGAAATTGCATCAGATGCAAAATATATACTCAAAGAAAAGACAAATGATTATTCAATATTGACTTACGGAAATAATAAAAAAAGGACAATCAAAGTTCCAAATGCACTTATACCTTTTTGGGCAAAAACAGGGGATAATTTATATTATAAGAATGGAGAATTTAAAAGAAGCATGGGCTAGATTTTAATATTTTATATAAAATACTTGAACTATTTTTTATTTAATTTATAATAGTCACATTCAAGAAAGGTATAGAATATGAGTAGACAAATAGGAAAAGTAAACAAAAAAGTTATACAATTATTGGGATTAAAATACGAAAAAGAATTGCCAATAATATTAGGAGAAACTAATATAGAACATATGAAAAGACAACATAAAGAAGATTATGAAAAATATGGACAAGATATAGATAATATAATCAAAAATCCAACTTATGTGGCAAGAAACCCTAATCAGGGTTCAATAGAATATATAAAAGAATATAAAATAAATAATGAATTTGTATTAGTAGCTGTAAGAATAACTAATAAAGGTACAATATTTGCAAAGACATTATTTACAATGACAGAAAGAAAAAAGAATATATATTTAAATAACGGATATGCAAAAAAATACGAATAAAAACTACTTTACAAGCAAAAAAATGTGTGTTATAATGAATATAACTAAAAAGAAAGACATAAAATAACATAAAAGAGAGTTTCTGAGGGCGGAACAGGCAGCCGCCACCCATAGCTAGGAGATGTGGAAAGGTCAACCCACCTAAACTTTCTTAAATAAAAGACATCTACTTTGCTAGATGTCTTTATTATTGCTATTTTTGGTGGAGATGAGGAGAGTCGAACTCCTGTCCATAACACCTTTCACACAGACTTCTACAAGTTTAGTTTATTGATAAATTTCTTTTTCATTTTTTCAATAAACAAGAAAAATGAAACATAGCTCTAAAAATACCCACTATTCCAAGAGCAAGAATAGTTTTGTTTCCTATCTAAATGACACTTTATCCTAAGCGATAGGAACAAAGGTAAAGCGTAGCTACACTTAGGCAGCTAATGCAAGTTCTCTATTATTATCTGCATTTATATTTAATTTCCCGTTTTTTAAAGTGGCCAACGAGAATCCACTACTTGCTATCTATCCTTCTAGTGCAATGTCGAAACCATTGCATCCCCGTGTAAATTTAATTAT
>CANQOU010000065.1 GCA_947625565.1 uncultured Clostridia bacterium | reverse complement strand
GGAGCATTTTAAAAGTGGACCATTTTTCAATTAGAACTTTCTAATTTTTTGGACCACTTTTAATATATCAAAAACATTCTGGGTTATTAAAAAATGAAACTAAACATTTTTAAATTAAATTTCAATTTTAGGCTGATATTTCTCAAGCCACATATTTACTTGACAAAGATATGCCATAAGCTGTGGACCTGTCATTAGTTGACCAAACCAAGGTCTAGTAAAAGCATTTCCATCACTTTCTAAAATTTCAGTGATATATTTTGAATTTAATAAACTATGAATAGGAGCATTTGAATTATTCATAATATTAGAAAGCATTTCTTTAACTTTTTTTAAATATGAAGGATTATGAGTCTTTGGATATGGTGACTTTTTTCTATCTACAATTTCTTCAGGCAAAAAATCACGACAAATATAACGTAGCAATCCTTTTTCTCTTCCATTTAAAGCTTTCATTTCCCATGGAATATTCCATACATATTGTGCTAAACGATAATCACAAAATGGAACACGGAGTTCAAAACCGTTATACATAGCCATTCTGTCAGACCTGTCTAATAATGTTTGCATAAACCAATTTAAAGTTAAATAAGAAATTTTTCTTTTTTCAGCAGTTTCTTTAGAATCTGTTGCTAAAATATCAACTTCATTTAAACTTTCGTTGTATCTAAAATCAATATATTCTTTCAAATTTACTTTTTTACTAATAGCAGGATTAAGTAACTTTTGACGTTCGCTTAATGCAATAGACCAAGGAAAAGTACCACTTTTTAAACTATCCTCTCTAAAAAACCATGGATAGCCACCAAATATTTCATCTGCACATTCACCGGTTAAACTAACTGTCATTTCCTTTTTTACATTTTTGCAGAAAAGCAATAAAGAAGAATCTATATCAGCCATACCAGGCATATCTCTTGCAATCATGGCATCTTCTAGATAAGAAGCAAGTTCAGGAGTATCAATGACAATAGAGTGATGCTTAGTATACAAATTTTCATTCATTAGCTCTATATAATATTTATCCGAATTTGGCTGAAAATCACTTTTTACGAAATTTTTATCATTATCTACATAATCGATAGAATAAGTATCTAAAGGTGGAAGATTTTGTGACTTATAATAATCAGCAGCAAATTTTGTAATTATACTTGAATCTAGACCACCAGAAAGAAAAGTACATAAAGGAACATCTGAAACTAATTGCCTTGTAATCGCATCTTCTAGTAGAAAATAAACGTCTTTACAAGTAGAAGCTAAATCAGATGTATGAGGCTTAGAAACTAATTTCCAATAGCGTTCAATGTGTAAACCAGATTTATTAAAAATAGCAAAATGGGCAGGTTTTAATTCCAAAATATTTTTAAAAATTGTAGTACCAGGCGTATGACAAGGACCAATTCCAAACAATTCAGAAATTCCTTGAGAATCTAATACTTTTTCTACATTAGGATATTTGAAAAGTGCCTTAATTTCAGAAGAAAAAATAAAAGTATTATTTATTATGCTGTAAAATAAGGGCTTAACACCGAAATGGTCACGAGCTAGAAATACTTGCTTTTTCTTTGAGTCCCAGATAGCAAATGCAAAAATTCCATTTAAGTGTTCAACAACTTTTTCTCCAAAATGAATGTAGCTTTTTAATAGAATTTCTGTATCAGAATGACCTTTAAAACTAAATCCATTGGATAGTAATTCATCTTTTAACTCTTTAGTATTATATATTTGCCCATTATATACAATTACATATTCTCCAAATTGATATTTTTCAATCATTGGTTGTTTTCCACCTACTGGGTCTATAACTATTAAACGTTTATGTCCTAAACAAATATTTTCATTTAAATAGTAACCTTCTTCATCAGGTCCCCTTTTAGATAAAACGTTATTCATTTCTTTTAAGATATTTTTATTTTTAATTAAAGAAGCATCATTTTGAAAATTTGAAAAACCAACAAAACCACACAAATTTAATACCTCCAATACATTATATTATTCTTAATAATATATGCAAATAAAAAAAAAAGATTGCATATTGACTTTTTCAAGACTAAAAATTATAATTAGCATAGCAAAGGATGTAGTATATCTTTAGAGAGGAATGAAATATTAAATGAATTTAGTGCAGAAAATATTCAAGCATTTTTGCTTAATAACAAAACATAAATGGATAGTTTTCAAATTATGTGTGAGAGTAGGAGAACCAATAAGAGGAATACTTCATGACTTATCGAAATATTCATGGACAGAATTTTCTGAAAGTATAAAATATTTTAATGGAGAACATTCACCAATTATAGAATGTAAAAGAGTAACAGGATATTCAAAAGCATGGCTACATCATAAAGGAAGAAATAAGCATCACACAGAATATTGGGTAGATTTAGACGCACCAGAAAAAACTCCAATTATGCCATACAAATATGTAGCAGAAATGTTATGTGATAAAATGGCAGCAGGTATTACATATCAAGGAAAAAACTGGACCAAAGAGTATGAATTAAAATATTGGTTAAATGAAAAAGAACATATATTATTAAATCAAAAAGTAAAAGATTTGGTTACAGATTGCTTAACACAAGTAAGTGAAAAAGGTATTAAACCAGTGTATACAAAGAAAAATTTTAAAGATTTATATAAAAAATATTGCTCCTAAACATTGACAAATTGCAAAAATATTAGTATAATTTTATAGTATATTTAAAAAAGAAAACAAAATAGATATATAAACATATCTGATTAAGGAGGGATAATAGTATGGCACAACCAAAAAGAAGATGGTCAAAAGCAAGAACACATTCAAAAAGATCAACATGGAAAAAGGAAGGACCAAAGTTTTCAACTTGTCCACATTGTCATGAACCAATTTTACCACATAGAGTTTGCGAAAACTGTGGGTATTATAATGGAAAACAAGTAGTTATAAAAAAAGAAACTGAAAATGCTTAAAATAGAAACGGAAAAATGTTCCGTTTTTATTTTTTGACAAAATTTTTCATTTTTTTTCAAAAAAAACTATACAAAAAATTTTTAATATGATAAAATAAATCAAACAAAATAAAATACAAAAGAAAGAGAGGAAATAAACATGTTCGAAAAATTTTTGAAAAGGTCAAACTGGACTGACATTGCAATTGCATTTATTTTTATACTTTTAGGAGCTTTACTAATGCTAAAACCAGATGAGATGATGTCAGTACTTTCAATTTTATTAGGAGCAGTATTTATTATTATTGGGTTCTTAAAATTGCTAGACTATTTTATATCTAAGGATAAAGAAGACTATTTGTTAACAATGTCAGTTATATTTGTTATCATTGGAGCAATAATGATATTATCTCCATCAATTATTTCTAATTTATTTAGCATAGCTTTAGGAATTTGGATTATAGCAGCAGGATTACGTAATTTCCAAACAACTCTAGTATGGAAAGAAGTAAAATCAGGATATTGGACAGTTGCTTTAGTATTTTCTATGCTAATGATGATTGCAGGAATTGCTATTTTATCTAATACAACAATTGCAGTACAAGTAATAGGAATAATAATTATTATATATGCATTACTAGATATTATGACAAAAATGATTTTTATGAAAAAAATAAAAGACTATTTTAAAGGTTAAAAAAAAGTCTTAAGGTAATAATAACCTTAAGACTTTTTTACTGATATAGGAAATATTAGACATATAAAACAATTTTTAGGATAAACTATAGTAAGAAAGGAGCAAAAAAATGAAAATTGAAAAAATATCAGAAGATAATTTTGAACAAAGTGTGCTAAAATCAGATATTCCTGTATTAGTTGATTTTTATGCAGATTGGTGTGGACCTTGCAGTGTAATGTCACCAATTGTAGAAGATATTGCAAGTGAATTAGAAGCTGAAATAAATGTAGGAAAAGTGAATATTGACGAAAATGAAGAATTGGCAATAAAATATGATATTATGAGTATACCAACTATTATACTATTTAAAAATGGCAATATTGAAAAAAGTTTCATCGGAGTTAGGAGTAAAGAAGAAATAATAAACGCAATTAGATAAAAGGAGGATAATACAGAAAAATATGGAAATGGAGTTAGGAAGTATCAAAAGAATAAATGATATGCTAGATAGAATACCAATTACACCAGAAAATCAAGAAGATATAGAAAATGCAAAGCAAGCAATGGAAGATCATGATTATATGACAGCATTGACAATCATGAGAAAATTAAATGAAAGAAAAAATGCAATAGAAAGAATAGAGTATAAAGAAGAGAAAGAATATAACGAGCAAGAAGATATAGAAAGTTTATCTGATAATTATGACAATGAAGACGAGGAACAATATGATGAATATGAAGAAGATGATACTTTACCACTTGATACAAATGAATATGAGGAAGAAGAAAAAGAATATACTTTTGAAAATGAAGGCAATGTAGAAAAATATCCAAAAGAGCTTAGAAATATCGAACTAGAGAAAATATATATAGGATTATTGCTTCAAGAACCAAAATTGATTGTAAGATATCATATATTATTTGACAATTGCTATTTTGAGAGTGAAAGTTTGCTAAATATATATAAAAGTATACTATTTACTGAAGGTGGAGATTACACTCCAGAAAAAGCAAAAGAAAAATTCAATTTTTCCAAAGAGGTAGAAGGTATTTATCAACAAAAATATCAACTAAAAAAATATGTAGAAGGTAAAGACTATAACATGGAAAAGATTTACACAGATTTAATGAAATTATGTATCCTACGTAAAAAATATACTGAAATGCCTATTGAAACTATACAAGAAAAGATTGTAGAAATAGCCAATTATGAGTTATATGATAAAATGACAATAGAAGAAGTTGAAAGTGCAACAAATCAAGTAACAGTAACCGACAAATTTAAACAATCTGTACTAAACTTGGATTTAACAGGATTTCTTGAAGCAGGAGAAAGTAATCTGGCAAATGGATTATCACTACCATTTCCAATTTTATCAAGCGTATTTAAAGGAATACGAAAAGGAGAAACAATGGCAATTGCTATGCCATCAAATGCAGGGAAAAGTAGATTCACAGTAAATTTAGCAACATATACTGCTTTAATACATCATAAAAAAGTGCTAATAATATCTAATGAAATGTCAGAAGAAAAAATGAGACTAACACTAATTACAACAATTTTAAATAATCCAGAAATTCAAAAGTTACACAAACAAAAAATAAGCAAGACAGAAGGAGAATTATTAGATTTTAAATTTAGACCAGATAATACAAAGAATGTAAAGGTTGATGAAAATGGCTTTATACTTCAAGAAAACAAAGAAACTAGACAACAATTTGTAAAAAGATTATCTAAAATTTCAACTGAATTTAAAATGACGATAGCTGTTACAGATTGGATAAATAAGCAAGTAAATAATCAAATTTACTTTATAAATATTACAGACCATACAAATGATGAACTAAAAAAAGTTATTATGAATTATTATTATAAAGAAAAAATCGAATATATTTTCTATGACACATTAAAGACAGACACAGATAACATTGGAAATGGAGAAGAACTAAAGAGAACAGCAACAATACTTGCAAACTTAGCGCAAAACTTTAGTATTTTTATATGTTCTACATTACAGTTAACAGAAAATAAAACAAATCCAATAAATTTGGATATCAATGACTTAGCAGTTAGTAGAACAGTAAAAGAAGTATTAGATACATTATGCCTAATGAAACAAATTCCAAGAGATATGTATGATGATTTTCAATATTCAGAACAGGAAGTAGATACTAAATTTTATAATATACAAAAATATGATGAACCAGATGAAAGATATTATGCTTGCATAGTTGATAAAAATAGGGCTGGAGCAAAACCAAAACTACTATTTAATTTAAATCTAGCATACAATCGTTGGGAAGAATTAGGATACTTAAGTTTAAAGCAGTAACCAATCAAAACTTCTTTCATAAGACATAAATGGAAGAAGTTTTTTGATTGCAAATTAATGATGAATTGAGATGTAAAATTAAATACTTATAAATAAAAATGTTCGCGTCAGCTAAGAATTTATAAAAATATGACATAATGCTAATAATTATTAGCAGTAGAAAAATATATTAAAGGATTAAGAAAGGTTAAATAATAATCAAATTTGATAACATTAGAAATTTTATTGACATTCTTATAAATTTTATGTTAATATAATTTTAGGAAATTTTACCAATTAAAAAGAGGTACTGGAGTGAAAAATCAATTTTTAGAAAGTATACGTGTTAATAGAAATCTAAAGGCAACAAGAAATATTTATCCAATTCAAATAAAATTAGATCCACATAGAAAGGTTGTTATAACCTCTGAGCAAATTAGTAAAAGTACACAGGAAATGGCTAGAAAAATTGCAGAAGATTATAGGGACAAGCCATTAGGCTTAGTTTGTGTTGAATATGGTGGAAGAGAATTTTATAATTTACTTATTGACAATTTAAATAGTTTAGGGGTTACTGATTTCTTTCAAGGAGCTGTAAAAATGGAAAGAGGAGCAACTAAAATATCAAATGATAGACTAGAACCTAAATTTCATTTTGAATCTGGTATAGTATGTAATAAAAATAAGTTGAAAAATATACATCTTTTAATTGTAGATGATCAAATAAGTAGTGGTGCAACATTTGATTTTTTGAGGAAAAGATATTCTGATGCACTTAGTGTGGAATTAGCCACTC
>CANQOU010000064.1 GCA_947625565.1 uncultured Clostridia bacterium | reverse complement strand
AGAATTGTAAAAGAAGTATCAGAAAAAACAAATGATGTTGCAGGTGATGGAACAACAACAGCTACAGTTTTAGCACAAAGTATGATTAAAGAAGGAGTAAAAAATGTTGCAGCAGGTGCAGACCCAATGGCAATGAAAAGAGGAATTGACAAAGCTGTTGTTGTAGCAGTTGAAGGATTAAAAGAAATTAGTTCTGATGTTAATGGAAAAGAAGATATAGCAAGAGTTGCAAGCATATCAGCTAATAGCAGTGAAGTAGGAGACCTAATTGCAGAAGCAATGGAAAAGGTTTCAAAAGATGGTGTTATAACAATAGAAGAATCAAAAACATCTAATACAGAATTAAATGTTGTAGAAGGAATGCAATTTGATAAAGGATATGTATCACCATATATGGTAACAGATACAGATAAAATGGAAGCAGTATTTGAAAACCCATATATATTGATAACAGACAAAAAAATCAGCAATATTCAAGAAATTCTACCATTATTAGAAGCATTGATGCAACAATCAGGTAAACTTGTAATAATCTGTGACGATATTGAAGGAGAAGCATTATCTACATTAGTATTAAATAAATTAAGAGGTGTATTAAATGTTGTTGCAGTAAAAGCACCAGGATTTGGAGATAAAAGAAAAGCAATGCTAGAAGATATTGCAATTCTAACAGGAGGAGAAGTAATTACTTCTGATTTAGGATTGGAATTAAAAGATGTAACAATTGAGCAATTAGGTAAAGCAAAACAAGTAAAAGTACAAAAAGAAAATACGATTATTGTAGATGGTGTAGGAGATAAAGAGCAAATTGCAACAAGAATTAAACAAATAAAAACACAAATTGAAGAAACAACAAGTAGTTATGATAAAGAAAATTTACAAGAAAGATTAGCTAAAATAGCTGGTGGTGTAGCTGTTATTGAAGTTGGAGCTGCAACAGAAGTTGAAATGAAAGAAAAGAAATTAAGAATAGAAGATGCGCTATCTGCAACAAAAGCTGCTGTTGAAGAAGGAATTGTAGCAGGTGGAGGAACAGCACTAATTAATGTCATTGGAAAAGTAGAAAAAACAATTGAAAAACTAGAAGGTGGAGAAAAACTAGGTGCTAAAATTGTATTAAAAGCATTAGAAGAACCAGCAAAACAGATAGCAATAAATGCAGGATTAGAACCAGCAGTAATTATTGATAAAATTAAACAATCACCTGTAGGAACAGGATTTGATGCTAGTAAAGAAACATATGTAGACATGAAAAAAGCAGGAATTGTAGATCCTACAAAAGTAACAAGAAGTGCACTTCAAAATGCAGCATCAATTGCATCTATGGTATTAACTACAGAAAGTATAGTTACAGATATACCAGAAGAAAAATCTTGCAATTGTGGAGACAATCATGCAATGGGTGCAGGAATGGATGGAATGTATTAAAATAGTAAAAGCTAGTTTACAAAACTAGCTTTTATAGTTAAAATCAAAAAAATGAATAAAAATGCTATGAATAATTGATTTTTTAAAAAATATATGATAAAATATCATAAGACTAAACTAGGAGGAAGAAAGTAAAGATGGAAATAGCAAGAACAATTTTAACAGTTGTATATTTTATAGTAGCATTAGCAGTTATTATTTTAGCTTTAATTCAAACAAAAGATGATGGAGGAGCATCAGCAACAATCACAGGTTCTTCAACTAATAACTTTTATGAGAAAAATAAAGGTAAAACTAAAGAAGGTAAATTAAAAAGATGGACAATCATACTAGCAATATTATTTGCTATATTAACACTTGCATTAGGAATTTTATATATGGCATAATGTTTTATTTATAACCAAATAGCTATATTACAAAATATAATTGTTATCAAACAAAATACTATAAAGCTGATACCACCAGCTTTATTTTTATTTTGTCTAATTTCATATATACCATAAGCAATAGTTCTTGCACCTAAAATAATACTAAAAAATAAAAAGAAAATATTAAAAAATATATACATAACCAATTACTCCTTCAAAATTAAGAATCACTAAGCAATGATGATGACCTTACATTAACTTGAGCAGAAACATCAAAAAAACTATCTTGGTAATGTTCTCTCCAACCATAAGTCTCATATTCATCTATTGTTGAAAATAGTTTTAGAGAATTTTTTCCAATAGCATTTATATCACTTTTGTATTCTTTAGCAGTTTTGTACAAATATTCTGTAAATATATACTCTAAATAGCGATTACATGATTCAGAAATGCGTGATAATATTTCCGAATCTAAATAATTAGAATCATTTGTCATAGAATAAATCTGACCACAATATTTACAATCTACTGTAATATATGGAGAACCATTTACAAGAGAAACATCAATTTTTGTATTAGCTTTTGGTGTTAAATATACATCAACATTTTGATTTTCTACTTGTGGGTTAGGCACAGAAATTAAAAATCCTTTAACCTCATTCCCAATACACATAAAAGCCAAAGTTTCAATTGCATTTAATTCGCCAACAAGTGCTCCTTCACGAAATACAGCTAAACCAACATTTTCAGAAACTGTATTACCAGATAGACTAGCAGAATTAGATTTATCAGAAGTCTCTTTATTTGTTAAGGCATCCTGAGAACTATCTGGAAGTTGTAGATTTATTCCTCCTAAAATCGCATAAGGGTCACAAGATTGGCAAATCATGTTATCAAAGAATTTTCCCAAAGTTGCATTTGAAGTATATCCAGTAAATTGATTAGAACTAATAAATAACTCATAGTATTTTGAAATTAAAGGCTCCAAAAAAGGTTTCGAATTATTTATATAATGTTCAGCAGTACATTTACTAATAACAATATTACAAGAAGGGCGAGTTTGAGCATCATTCATCAAGGTATATATAATATCACTAATTCCTTCTTTAGCAAGCTCTTCAGAAAATACAACTAATTTACAATGAGCAAGTGTTAGCTCTTTTCCTAAATAACTATTCATTGAATTTATTGCAGAACTAATAGATGATGCATCAACTGATTTTAATATAGTAGATGCAGTTTCAGAAGATCCACTTTCAGAAATAGAAGAAGGATTTGTGAATTGAAAACAAACTTTTAATTTATTATTTTCACCTTTATCAATTCCCATAGCAACTACAACAGCAATATTATCCAAATTTACTCTTGTATATGAATTAGAAAAAGAAACAGTTAATATAACGAAAATAATAACAAAACAAACAACTTTTAATAAATGTTTCATTAAAAATGTCACTCCTTTCTAATAGATTTATTGTATTTTTTGAGGTTTCACGCGTTTTTCTTTTCTCTTTTTTAAATTAGCTAAAAACAAAATAGCAATTCCAAAAACAAATACTATTGCAATAATAAAATATGCATATATATTACTTTCTAAAAAACGAATAATAGAATAATTTTTAGGAAGTAATGCAATTCCAAATATTAGCAAAGGAAAAATCATAGCTAATGGCTTATGAAATTTCAAATTAGTAATTTTTTGAAAAATACTAATTGAAAAACGATTTGTCACAATTAAATAAGAGCCAATTTCCAAAATCCAAATAAGCATAAAGAAAGATTCTAACCTTTGAAAAAATATACCAAATTCAATATAACTAGCAGCAGAATACAAAGGTAAGACTTCATCTACGTCTACAAAAAAAGAGAAAAGCAATAAAATTGTAGCTGTGCAAAAAAGGAAATACATTAAACCAATAATAACTGAACTTAAGCAAATCTTTTTCATTTGATTAGGTTCTTTTAAATAAGGAGGAATAAAATATAAGCAAGAAATACCACTAAAAGCAAAAATATTTCCAATTCCAGTAATAAATGTATCAGCAAATCCTTTACCTAAAACGGGAAACATTCTTTCAAAAGAAAAATTTCCGAAATTCCCAAAAAATAAAAATACAATACTAATCAAAACAAGAGGAAATATTAAAGAAATAGTTTTTACATTACTACTAAAAGATAAATAGTTAGTAATAAATAGTACAAGTATAAATGGAACTAGAATAGACAATATATTAGTCATAGGAAAAAATGCTACACGCAATCCTTCACAAAATTCACGTAATAAATTACTACTAGTTACAATAAAATATGCTATAAAAATTCCTCCAACAATGCTTTTTAATACATTACCACCTAGATATTGTGAAATATCAATAATATCTAAAGAAGCAAAATTTTTTAATAAGCGATAAATAACATAAGCTAATAAAATGGCAATAATTCCAACATATATTAGATTGATAAGAGTAGCAGACTTTGTGTTACTTAATAGATTTTGTGGTAAGGTAACAATGGTGTGTGAAACAAATATAGTTACAACAAGCATTATAGCTTCTTTTGATGTGATTTTACTATCTGTCATTTAGTATCCTCCTTTTTCAAAAATGGATATTTCCATTTCATAGATATTTTTTCTTGTTTTTCTTCTTTTTTAGCATCCAAATAACTAGCTCTAAATTCTCTTAACCAAATAGGTTGTAAAAAATATGAATGTCCAACAGTTTTCTGGAGTGGAGAAATTCCAGAAGTAAGTGGTATTCCAAAAGATTTTGTATCACATAGTACAGCAATATATGCAAGTAATCCTAAGCCAATTCCTAAAAAACCACAGCAATATCCTAAAAAGATAAAAGCAAAACGATACAATCTTAAATGAAAACTAAAAGAATAATCAGGAACTGCAAAAGATGCAATACCAGTAATTGCAACAATAATAATTAAAACAGGACTAACAATTCCAGCAGAAACTGCAGATTGTCCAATAATAAGAGCACCAACAATTCCTATGGTAGGACCAATAGGGGAAGGAACTCTAATACCTGCTTCACGAATTAGTTCAAAAGAAATTTCTAAAAGTAAAATTTCAAAAATAACTGGAAAAGGAACAGTCTCTCGTGACGCTAATATAGAATATAATAAGTCAGTAGGTAAGAGTTCTTGATGAAAGCTAGCAATGGCTACATAGAGTCCAGGTAATAATAGACTAAGAAATGTTGCTAAAATACGAATCCATTTAACAAAATTTGAAAAACTTGTTCTCATATTTTTATCATCAGGTGTTGATAAAAAATCAGTATAAACAGCTGGAACAATTAGCGCATAAGGAGCACCATTTACAAGCAATATGACACGACCATCTAATAAATAACTTGCCGTCTTATCGGGCCTTTCAGTAGAAATTGTTTGAGGTATAGAAATTAAGTTATTATCTATAATCATTTGTTCTAATTGACCACTAGATAACATAGAATCAATTTTTAAATTATTTAAACGATAACGTACTTCTGAAACCAAATCAGAATTTGCAAGAGTTTTTATATAACACAAAGCACAACTGGTTTTGGTAATTTCACCAATTTTTATATTTTCAATAATTAGATTTTCATTGTGAACACTTCTTCTTATCAAAGAAGTATTTGTACGAATGTTTTCAACAAAAGCTTCATGAGCACCTTTAATTACAATTTCATTTTCTGGTTTTTCAATGCTTCTCTTTTCAAAACCTTTTACCTCAATGTCAAAAGCGACATTCAAAGTATCAATAAATAGAGCACAATTTCCAGAATTTACATCATTAAAAACCTCACTGAATTCTGAACATTGTTTAACTGTATTTTGTGGCATTAAACAATTCATAATATAATCTGCAAGGTTGAATTTCTTTACTTTTCTAACAGTAATGTTATTAGTTACAGCTTCAGATATAATTCTATTTTGGTCATTACCATATAAATTACTTTTGTTTCTAAGCATTAATGGTTCTAAAATAAATCTATTCATAATGTCTGTATCAATCATTCCATCAATATATAATAAAAAGGCTGAATATTGTTTTCCACGAGCAATTAAAGTAAACTCACGAACAATAATATCACTATTTATCATAGAATTATATTTTGATTTAACATACTCTAAATTTACACTTAGAGATGTATATATGCTTGTATCTTGATTTTCTTTTTTTAAGTATTCATTTTCTAATTCCGTATCATTGACTGTATTTCTTAATAATTCAAAGTTATATTCTTCTTGTGGTGTATAAGTAAATAAGTCAGTTAAAATTTGTTTGAAATTCATATATTTAGTATCCTTTCCAACAATATCAGATAGTACTAGTATTTGCTAATTTAGATAAATTATACAAATATATGGATTGTTTAGAAAAAATAAAATTTATATAAAAAACTCTTTACAAAATAAAAAAAAAATGATAAATTATATATATAAAAAACAAAGGAGGAAACTATTATGCCACAACAGTCAAAAACTAAAAAAACTAAAAAAAATCAAAAAAAGAAATTGTCAAAAATGCCATTTGTTTATATTTTTATTTTACTAATTGCAGTTGTTATAATGGTATGTTTAGTAGTTAGAAATAACCAAAGTAAGGAAGAGAAAAGCAAAACTCAAGAAAATACAGAGAAAGCTGAACAACAGGAAAACATTATTTTACCAGAGCAAACAATAATTGATTTTAATAATACAGAAAATGCAAAAGTAGAAGGCTCAGTAAAAGAAAATACGTCTTCTAAGTTATTAGAACCAAAAACCTACAAAGGACTAACATTTAAAGATATTAAATTAGTAGCAGAAGCAGGAAAAACACAATTAACAGCAACAGTAGAAAACAATTCTTCTCAAGACTATGAAGGTGGAGGACTTGTCATTATATTTACAAATAAAGATGGCTCAGAATACTCAAGACTAAAAGGAGCATTACCAGCAATACCAGTTGGAGGAACAAACGAATTAGATACCTCTACAACATCAGATGTTGCCAATGCATATAATTTT
>CANQOU010000063.1 GCA_947625565.1 uncultured Clostridia bacterium | reverse complement strand
ATTCGACGGAATTAAAATTTGGATTATAAATTGACTCCCAAGTTCCTAAAAATTCCAAAGTAATTCTATTTCTTAACTAATTTCTTATTAATTCTATACTTCCAATATTCTAACACAAAAGAGAATAGTTTTCAACTAAGTGATTTTAACATAAATTAACTTATATTCCTAAATTATATAATTATGTTTTTAATCACAAACTTTTTGTTTTCATTAATATAACTGAAGTGTATCTATATAAAAAAGACAGTTGTTAAACAACTGTCTTTTTTATATAGATTTCTATTCTTTTACTTTTTTATTTAAAAATCTGTATACAACAGCAGCTATAGCTGCTCCTACTAATGGTGCTACAATAAATACCCATACTTGTTTTAATGCTTCTCCTCCTAAAAATAATGCTGGTGCTAAACTTCTAGCTGGGTTTACAGATGTTCCTGTTAATGGAATTCCCATAATATGTACAAATGCTAAAGTTAATCCTATTACAATTCCTGCAACAGAAGATTTATTTTTATCAGCTGTTACTCCTAATACAGTATAAACAAACACAAATGTAAGAACAACTTCTACAAGTAAAGCTCCTACCATATTTAGTCCTACACTAGAAGCCTCTCCAAATCCATTTGCTCCTAATACTGTCAAATCTAATTCTGCACTTGCCATAATTGCATATAAGATACCTATTCCTGCAATAGCACCTAATACTTGTGCAATTACATATCCTACAAAATCTTTTAGCGTCATTCTTTTGTCAATTAACATAGCTAGAGATACTGCTGGATTTACATGGCATCCAGATATTTCTCCTATTACATATGCCATAGCTACAATAGATAACCCAAATGCTAATGCAATTCCTAATGTCCCTAATGTTGTTCCAGCAATGGCAGCACTTCCACAACCAAACAATACAAGTACTGCTGTTCCAATGAATTCACATACATATTTCTTCATTGATCTTCCTCCTTTTATTTATTTGTTTCTATTATATTGTTTAAAAGAAAAAGTGACAAGCTCTATTCTTTTCCTTTTTTAATATTCCAAAATCATTATATATCTTGATTTTTAACATTTTATAATTATATAAATAAAAAGATAGATTTAGTTTTGTAATTTTATTAATTTCAATGATTAACATAGAAATTTAATAAAACTTAAATTGTTATATTAATAATTTCTATATTGATTTTTATCAGCTCTTTCATCCATTTTTCTATCAAATTGCTCATTTTTATAGAACCAATCTGTATTTTTATCTGATGGAAATTGTTTTCTTGTTTTATCTACTAGCATATTAAACATTGCAAATATTGGTATTATTATTCCAATAAAAGATATAAATATATTTGAATAATTTAATAAACCTGTAGAACCTTCCATAATTTTTGTTATTGAATTAAATAAGTCCACTCCAAAATAAGCACCTTGTCCTATTAAATAAATGATAGCTCCTATTATTTTATTTTTTGCAATTAGTACTATGCATGCTAATGTTACGAATAACAAAATAATTTCCATGTTCATGTTCATAGGTTTGAATCCTATATCAATAGCAAGACTCGTTGTAAATGCTACTACAATTCTAAAAATCCAAAATATCAACATAAACATAATTACTATATGAATAACTTGTGATAAGATCACCCTATGAAATTAACTTATGAAAAGTTCACCCTATGATATAATGGAGGTATGAGAACTTTTATGAATGATAAAGAGGAATTAAAAAAAGCAGTAATTGAATGTTGTATTAATGGAACTATGACAATAAAAGTTGCAGCAGATAGATTGAATTTTTCAGAGCGCTATGTAAAAAAATTGAAAGCGAGGTATAAAAAATATGGTGCTTCATCCATGATGCATGGAAATTGTGGAAAACAACCTAAACATGCTATTAGTGCTGATATTAAAAGTAAAATTTGGGAAATATGGAATACTCCTGAACTTGAAGAATGTAATTTTACTCATTTTCAAGAAATTTTAGAAGAAGATTATGGTATTAAAATTAGTTATACTCCTTTGTATAATTTATTAAAATCTAAGGGTGCTAAAAGCCCTAGAAAGCATAAAAAATCAAAACCTCATAATAGACGTCAAGAACGTGCTTCTGCTGGCGAATTATTGCAAGTTGATGGTACTCCTCATCAATTTTTCTATGGTAATAAGAAAGAATATTGTCTACATGGCTTTATTGATGATGCTACCCATCAGGTAACTGGTTTGTATATGTGTGAAAATGAATGTATGCATGGATATTTAGAAGTAACTAGACAAACTTTTAAAAATTTTGGAGTTCCTTTAGCTCTTTATGCTGATGGTTCTAGTATATTTTTTCCTAAAGATGATAAACTTTCTATTGAAGAGCAGTTAGCTGGTGTTACAGAACCATCGACTCAATATGGTAGGATGATGAAATTTTTAGGTGTAGATTTAATTCATGCTGGTTCTTCGCAAGCTAAAGGTAGAGTTGAACGACTATGGAATACTTTACATGATAGGCTTAGAACTGAATTTAGGCTACACAATATTACCACTCTGGAACAAGCAAATGAATTTCTTAAAACATATATTCCAAAGTTTAATAAAAAGTTTGCTATTAAACCTAAAAATAAAAAAACATCATTTATGACATTACCCAAATATGTTAATTTAGATTACTTACTATCTGTAAAATATACTAGAACTGTTGATGTTAGTAATTGCATCAGTATTAGTGGAACTACTTTTGTTATTGATACAAAAGAGATTTTGCATAAGAAAAAAATAGAAATATGTATTAGTAAAAGAATCGGTCTTAAAGCTCGTTTTAATAATAAATGGTATAAAGTTACACCTATATCTAATTCAAATAAAAAAAGCCTCAAATCTAACGATTCTGTAGAATCAATTATACAACAATTTATTTATTATAATTGTCTAAAGAATGAAAGATTATCGGCATGAGAACTTTTATATTTATATTATACATCATAACTTGTGACTATTCAAGGGTGAACAAGTCACAAGTTAAAATATTATTTTTTGGGTGAACTAATCAAAAAATATTGACACATAAACATAATTACTAAATAACTTGATAAACTTCTCATAAGTATATTCCTCCCTTTTAAATATATTTTATTTTAGCACTTATTATATTTTGTTGCAATATTCTTTTTTTATCAAAATTTTATATTTTTTATATTTTTATACACATTTATTTATTTTTATTTGTTATATTTTTTAATATTTATGAAAAAATATATATAAGCTTAGTTTAAGAGAAAGGAGAATATAAGCATTATAGCTTATATAAAATAATAAATTGAATCAAATATTGTCGCAAAAAAATGATTTTGATAATAATATAATTTATAATGATAATTTGAAAACAATAAAGAAAAATTATAAATCGAAACATAGTTTCTTAAAATTTCAATTTATATTTTGTACAATTTTAGCTTTTGCATTTACTATATTTTATTTTTATTCATCATATGAAAAAAATAAAAAAGAAAACATTTCAAAAAAGTTAGTAAACAATTTTAGTATTACTAATTTATACAATAATAACTATTCCACAAGTAAATTATCTGCTACAAACACATATGAAACACACGAAGACGAATTTAAAGTAGTCGGATTAATTGAAATTAATTCCATTAGCATAAATTATCCTATTATCTCTAGAGTAACCAATGAATTACTAAAAATTGCGCCATGCAGGTTTTTCGGTCCTATGCCAAATGAAATTCGGAAATATGTGCGTTGCTGGGCATAATTATAATAGCTATAAATTTTTTAGTAAGTTAAAGGAATTAAAAATTGGCGATAGTATTAATATTTATGATTTATCTGGAAAAAAAGTTAAATATACTGTATATGATAGCTATGAAACTGATTATGATAATTTAAATTGTCTTAACCAGGATACTAATGGTAAAAGAGAAATTACATTAATTACTTGTAATAATATAAAGAATAAACGAAGAGTTGTAAAGGCGAGTGAAATAATTTAAAACGCAACAAACAAAGAACAAATTATAATGTTCTTTGTTTGTATTTTAAATTAATATACTTAATTAGATATTTTTATAATCACTAATTTTCTTATAAGCATATACTGCTGATACTGCTAGTATTGCTATTATTGCTATAACTATATAGTCATTTTCACCTGTTTGTGGTAAGTTTGATGTATTACTATAAGTACTTGTAGTATTTGTAGTATTTACTGTATTGCTTGTTCCTATAATTGTACTTCCTGCTGTATTTGCTGTATTGGTTGTATTTGCTGTATTTGCTGTATTAGCTGTGTTAGTTGTTACTGAATTTTCTTCTGTTATAACAATAGTACCACCATCTGTTGCTAATACAACTGTTGCTCCTAATAAAATTACTACTAACATTACTAAAACTACTTTTTTTAAATTTGTCATCTGAATTCCCTCACTTTTAAATCAATTTACTATTATTATTTCTTAATACATACATATTTATACTACAAAATTTTATTAAATGCAATACCTTTTTCACTTTTTTTTGAAATGTATTTTTTTTGTAATATAATTGTAGTATAATAGTAATATATTTTAGGAAGACTACTTTTATTCCTATATTTAAACATTTTATAAGGATGGATATTATGATAGAAAAATATTTAGACAAGCTAGAATATAATAAAATACTAAGCAATTTAGCTAATATGTGTATAACAGATTATGGAAAAACTTATGCTAAAAATTTACAACCATCAAATAATAGAGATACTGTTATATATTTACTTAACCAAACCGATGAAGCAATATCTTTTATTATAAAAACTGGTACTCCACCAATTTCATATATTGGAAATATTGAATATTTTATTAACATTTTAAATACTGGTGGTACATTACCTTTTAAAGGTTTATTAGAAATTGCAAATGTATTACAAATATCTTCAAATTTAAAAAATGCCTTTTTTAAGGAAGATTATAATTTTCCAAATTTAGAAAATTTATTTTCTAAATTATATACAAACCCATCAATCGAAAAAACAATTACGACTTCAATTATAGATGAATTTACAATTGATGATAAAGCTTCTACAGAATTGTATAACATTCGTAGAAAGCAACATTCAATTGAAGAAAATATAAAAAATAAATTAAATGATTTTATACACTCTTCTACCTACTCTAAATATATTCAAGAAAATGTAATTACAATTAGAAATGAAAGATATGTTATACCTATAAAAGAAGAATATCGTTCAAATGTAAAAGGATTTGTCCATGATATTTCTTCTAGTGGCTCTACTGTTTTTATAGAACCAATGATAATTTTTCAATTAAATAATGATCTTTCTACATTAAAAGCTGAAGAAACAATAGAAATTAATAAAATACTTTCTCGTCTTTCCTCTTTGCTATTTCCAATTGTTTCTGAATTAAAAAATAATGTAGAAATTATTGGAGAAATAGACCTTATATTTGCAAAAGCAAATTATTCCAACTCAATAGACGCAGTCATGCCGGAAATATCTACTGAAAAAGTAATTAAATTAATTTCTGCAAGACATCCTTTCATTGATAAGAATACTGTTGTTCCAATTGATATAGAACTTGGTTTTAATTTTAATAGTTTAGTTATAACAGGTCCTAATACTGGAGGAAAAACAGTTGCATTAAAAACAGTTGGGCTTCTTACTTTAATGGCTTGTAGTGGATTTTTTATTCCAGCTAACGAACATAGTAAAATACATGTTTTTGATAATGTTTTTGCAGATATTGGAGATGAACAAAGTATTCAAGAATCTTTAAGTACATTTTCTGCTCATATGAAACACATTATATATATTTTGCAAAATGTTACAAATAATACTCTTGTTTTATTGGATGAACTTGGATCAGGAACAGATCCAATTGAAGGAAGCAGTCTTGCTATCAGTATTTTAGAAAATCTTTATGAAAAAGGTGCTTTAACTATAGCAACTACTCATTATCCAGAAATTAAAAAATATGCGTTAGTAACAGATGGATTTGAAAATGCTAGTTCAGATTTTGATATTGAAAACTTAAAACCAACTTATAAATTATTGATTGGTGTACCTGGAAAAAGTAATGCTTTCAGTATTAGTAAAAAACTAGGATTAGACCAATCTATAATAGATCGTGCTTCCTCTTTTATTACTTCAGAGCAAATTAATATAGAGGAATTGTTAAAAAATATATATGATAATAAATTAGAAATTGAAAATGAAAAAGAACAAATAAAAAAGAATTCATCTCAAATTGAACTTTTAAGGAAATCTTTAGAAGAAAATAATTCTAAAATAAAGAGCAAGGAAGTTTCAATTATTGAAAATGCAAAAATTGAAGCACGAAAGATTTTACTAGATGCGAAAAATGAGGCAAGTTTGGCTATTAGTGAAGTTAATAAAATATATGATAACATAGATTCTGAATCAATAAAAGCCATTGAAAAAATTAGAAATAATCTTAATAATTCAATAAAAGATACTGTGACTATTTCTAATTATCAATCAAATACTGAAAGTAATCTTACAAAACAAGATATGAAAATTGGTATGAATGTTTTTATTACTACAATAAATCAATATGGAACTATTAGTTCTATTCCAAATAAATCTAATCAGGTTCAAGTTCAAGTTGGTAGTACTAAACTTATGGTACCTATTTCAAATATAATGAAAAGTGATAATAATATTATTACAGAATCTAATAGTACAACTTCTTATAAAACTAATAAAACAAAGACTGCTTCTACAGAAATTAATGTTATAGGATATAATGTTGAAGAAGCTATATATGTAATTGATAAATATTTAGATGATTGTTCTCTTGCTAAACTTTCTACTGTACGTATTGTTCATGGAAAAGGTACTGGAACATTACGAAAAGGAATTCATAATTATTTAAAAAGAAATTCTCACGTAAAAAGCTTTAGAAACGGAACATTTGGTGAAGGTGAAATGGGAGTTACTATAGTAGAATTAAATCG
>CANQOU010000062.1 GCA_947625565.1 uncultured Clostridia bacterium | reverse complement strand
ATATATACCCCCACTACGGACTTTCACCGCTTAGCTAAACGACATGCCTGTCGTACCAAAAAGAAAACTACTCTCATTTTGAGAGTAGTTCACTGATTTTGGAGTTTCGTTCTTCAAATATCTTTTGAAAACCTTTTTCGGTTTTTTCAGGGTTTTTTGAATTTTTTATGCTCCTTTCATAGAGTCCCATGACTTCACTATCTGAAATATAGCACTCAACGATGGCTTTACGAAGCATAAATTTTAGAGTTATGAGTGTTATGCCTTTTATAGTTGCAATTACTTCCAAAGAAATTTTAGGATTTTCTACAATGATTTTTACTAGTTCTTCAATTTCTTTTTCAGTATAAGTAGACGCTATATATTTATATCTTTCGTGCCTAAGTTTTGCATAGTTCAAATGTGATGATGAACCTGCATTTGGTACTTTTGCCTTTTGATTTTCCAAAGCTTTAGCTTCCATTTTGTTTACTTCTTCTTCAGAAACTCTATTACAAATTATAGCATCATATAATAGTTTGTAATGGCAATTTCCACTTACATTGTACTTATTCACAAAATATGATCGAGAAAATTCATTACTAGAATTTGCATATTCTTTAGCATATTTTCTATCAAAGGCATCATACTCATTTCCCATAGACTTTTTTAAGCTCTTGAAACTCCGCTTTTTTGCTGTCTGTTCCATAATATACCTCCTACATTTGTAAAAAGGTTAATACTGCTATAAAAACTATTTTTATTGTATCATATTTACATAATTTCGTCCAATTTATTTATATAATCGCTTTATCCTATCTATTGCATTCTTTTCCAGTCTTGATACTTGTGCTTGTGATATTCCTATTTCTTCTGCAACCTCCATTTGTGTTCTTCCATCAAAAAATCTCTTCGTAATAATAGTTTTTTCTTTTTCATTTAATTTTTTCATTGCTTGTATAATAGTCATTTTTTCTGCCCAGAGTTCATCTGTATTTTTGCTGTCTTTTACTTGGTCCATTATATAAATACTTTCTGCTCCATCATTATATACTGGCTCCTGCAAAGAAACTGGGTCTTGTATAGCATCTAAGCTGAATGCAATTTCTTCTACCCCTACTTGTAATTCTTTTGCGATTTCTTCTACTGTTGGTTCTTTATTATTTTCCTTAGCATATCTTTCTTTATATTGTATTACTTTATATGCTAAATCTCTTATTGATCTACTTACTCTTATACTATTATTATCTCTTAGATATCTTTTTATTTCTCCGATAATCATTGGAACTGCATATGTTGAAAATTGTACATTTTGAGATAAATCAAAATTATCAATTGCTTTAATTAAGCCTACACAGCCTACCTGAAATAAGTCATCTGCTGACTCGCCTCTTCCATAAAATCTTTGTATAACACTCAATACTAATCTTAAATTTCCATATATAAATTTTTGTCTTGCTTCTTCGTCTCCTGCCTTTATTTTTATAAATAATTCTTCTTTTTCTTCTTTTGATAATACTGGCAAGTTTGATGTGTTTACCCCACAGATTTCTACTTTGTGTATCAAAAGAAAAACCTCCTTTGGAATTACTATTTTGTAAATTTAGTATTTCCAAATTTGGTTTTTTTATGCTTTTCTTATTATATTTATTCTAAATTTGTTCCACATTCGCTACAAAATTTAGCATTTGGTTCATTCATCGTATTACATTTAGGACATTCTTTTTTAGTGTTTTTTGGTTTTCCACAGTTTACACAAAATTTTCCTTCATTTACACTTCCACAATCACATTTCCATTTTGAAGAGTTTTGCTCTTTGTTTAAATCTATTGTACTTTTTTCTGAATTTTGCCAAGGTCCTGTTGCAGTTCCTCCTATCATTCCGTTACTTGCCATATTCATCATACCAATTCCCATAAATCCATTCATAGCTCCATTGCTGTTGCTTGCTGCATCTTGAACTGCATCTGCATATGCTCCTACTAATTTTCCTTGTTGCATATATGCATTTGAACTTAATTCATAATTATCTATTTTGGTTTTTGATTCGTCATCTAGTGTAACAGATTCTACTGCAAATCCTAAAATTGTCATTCCTCTTTTTCTCATATCTGCATCAAATACATCTTCATCCATCATTTGTTTAATTTCATCTGTTTGACTAGGCATTTCTAATACTGGTACTTTGTGTTTTTCAGTTCCTAATTCATTTACAACATTTTGGAAAGCTGCCATTACTTCTGTTCTTACTTGATCTATTAGTTGTTCCTTTTTATATACATCTGCAGTTCCTGCTATTTCTGACATAAATACTGCTGGATTTGTAATTTTAAAAGTGTATTTTCCAAAACATTTTATTTGTACTCTTAAAGGTGTTATTGTATTTGTCATCTGATTTGGTATTGGATGTGACCAGTCTTGAAATGGAATTGGTGATGCTGTTCCAAATTTATTATCTATAATTTCTTTTGTATTAAAGAAAAATATTGCCTGCTGCTTACTAGTTGCACCATTATATGTGAATCTTTGCCACATTTCTTTAAAAGTTTTTCCAAAATCTCCTGCAAAAAATGATGGTGATGATGAAGAATCAAATTCATATACTCCTTCTTCTGCTGTTGCATCAATAACTTTACCATTATCGTAAATAATAGCACATTGTCCTGGTCCTACAATAATTGTACTTTTATTAGTAATAACTCCTGTTGGTGTTGTTTTTTTAACCATTAAGATTTCATTATTCATATCTTCACATCTAATTGCTTCTTTCCATTGGTCTTTTAATGTGCTTCCTATAGCATTTACTCCTGCTTTGATTAGTCCCATAATTATTCCTCCTTATTTTCTTTCTCTTTCTAAATTTGAAAGTACCCAATTATATTCTCCTGTTGTAATAACACTTCCACAATACTCGCATTCTCCTGCTGATGTAATTTGTGTTGGCGCACCACAATTTGGACAATTAGTAGTATTTATTTTACTACTTCCCTCTTTTGTCTGTATTCCTTTTTTTCTAATAAATGTTAATAAATATGTATTAACATATTCTGTATTTTTATTGCCTTTAAGCACTTCTTTTGTAGTAGCATCAATAATATAGTCTGCCATTCTAGAATTCAATCTAACCACTAGTATGTCTTTATCTCCTTCTTGTTTGAAATCAAATAGTTGAGCATAATTTACACAAATTCTATCCATGACATTTATTTGATTATTATCAATATACCCTTGTAATTGACTCTTATGCTGTTCATATAGTTCGTTTGTTTCAAATACACGGATTACTGACCAGTCTCTATCTGTCCAAGCTTGTTGTAGTTTTACAAATAAAGTTTTTGCTGATGATATAAATTCTTCCTTATTGAATAATGGATCTATTTGTTTAATTTTTTCCAGAGCTTGTTGCTCTCTTTGTTCATAATTAACTATTGGTTTTGTATTTACGTTTTGTCCAAAATTTTTTTGGCTTCTATGATTTACTACCATAATAATTGCACATATTATGAAAATCATAGCAATAGCTGGACCTATTTCTGAAAATATAAAGATTGGTGCACCTGAACTATATGAGCCATATGAGCTATCTGAATCCCAAGAATCTCCCCATGAGCTACTGCTACTACTCCATGAACTTCCTCCACTGTCATATGATTCGAAACTTCCTACATCTGCCTCAACTTTTGTAGTGCAAAAATTTATGCAAAATATCATAGTAAAAAATAAAATTATCATTTTTAATCTTATTTTCATCAATATTGTCCTCCTAAGTATTTTCACATTTATTATATATTTTTTGGCTAATTTTTGTCAATGGAATTATTATTTTTAAATAAAAAACATAAATTAAAGGAGAAATTTATATATAAAATTTCTCCTTTAATTATTAGTTTTTATTTTCTAAAGTATATGTTTTTCCTTCAGTTAATTCAAAATAACTTTTGTCACTATTTGCTCCTATGTATTCTAAGCTTTTCTCATTTACGATTTCAAATATGAATTCAATTTCTTCAATATTTTCTGTTGTTTCTTCTCCGCCTTCATTCTCTCCTTGTTTTGTTGCTATACATACTATTTTTTCTTCTTGTACAGTATATGTTCCTTGATAACTTGTTCCTAATGGAAGATTTATTGAAAATTTATTATCTTTCTGTATATCTATACTTTCAATTCCATATGTTTCATCACTATCTGGTGATAATTCCATTCCTTTTATTACATATTTACCTGTTGTTATTGTTTCTTCATCTTCTTCTGCACTTTCAGAGGTTACTGAATTAGTTTCTACCTCATTTGTATTTTCTTCAGATATTTCGTTTTGCACTTCATTTTCTTCAATTTTTTCGTTTTCTTCAGAATATGTATTTGTATTTGATTGTGTTTCAATTAAGTTCTCATCATCATTTTTACTAATAGAATTTAAGTATATTAAGCCTCCTATAGCAAGAATTGCAATAATTGCTATAACTATTAAAACTGTACTAAATTTAATTCCTATTGGTTGTTTTTCTTCCATTTTTATTCCTCCTCTTTAGTTTTTATAAGTTAATTATATATAAACTATTTTTCAAAGTCAAGACTTTTATCCGATTTTACTAGTTATGTCTTTTTTCATTTTTCCTATAATTTTCTTCTCAAGCCTTGAAATGTAACTTTGAGATATTCCTAATTCATCTGCTACTTCTTTTTGTGTTTTTTCCTTTCCAGTTTTAAATCCAAAACGCATTTCCATAATATTTTTTTCTCTATCATTTAATTTTAGAATAGATGCTCTTAACAATGTTTTATCAACTTCGTCTTCTAAATTTCTTGATGTAATATCTGAATCTGT
This sequence comes from uncultured Clostridia bacterium, assembly GCA_947625565.1. Taxonomy (GTDB): domain Bacteria; phylum Bacillota; class Clostridia; order TANB77; family CAG-508; genus CAG-269. The sequence goes on along the minus strand of CANQOU010000062.1, from coordinate 2,228 downwards.
TCCTAATATGTCAGATAATAGTAATTCATTGCCATCTCCATCTTTATTTAATGGCTCATCAATAGAAATTTCTCCTTTTATTTTATTGTTTTTTCTTAAAAACATTAAGATTTCATTTTCAATACAACGAGATGCATATGTTGCAAGTTTAATATTTTTATCTGCTTTAAATGTATTTACTCCCTTCATTAGTCCAATTGTGCCAATAGAAATTAAATCCTCTATTCCTATTCCTGTATTTTCAAATTTTTTTGCAATATATACAACCAATCTCAAGTTTCTTTCTACTAGTGTTTGTCTTGCTATCATATTATCTTCTTCTACTAATTGTTTTATATATTTTTCCTCTTCTTCTGGTGAAAGTGGTGGTGGAAGAGTTTGACTTCCAGCTATATAAAATATTGGTAAATACTCTATTTCATTATTTTCATTTATGTATTTTGCACATATTGTGCCTAGATTGTTTATACTATTTTTTATCAATTCAAAAATCTTCATAATAATCACATTCCTTTCAAATGTCTATATAAGTTCAATTCCTACTAATGCTCTATACTCTCCTCTTTTAGTCAAGGATTTTGTATATATACCAATAATTACATTATCTTTTTGCAATTTTTCTTCATCTTTAATAACTTCAATTTTATCTGCTTTTATTCCTAATAACATGCCATTTTGTTTTCCTAGGGAAGAATATGGTATTAGTTTCAATTTTGTTATATATTTATTCTTTATTTCTTCTGTTACATTTCCAATTTCACCTCCTATAATATTATCTATATTTTGCAAAATTTCATTTGGTAATATTTCTTCTAAAAGACTAGATTCTACAACAATTACTGGCCTTCCAGTAATTGGGTCTTTTAACATATTCCCTGTATCCACCATTGCTCGTGTTGTAACACTTTTTCCATTTATATATATCTTTACTTCATAATATATATCTTTTTTTGAAATCTTAGTTTTAACAATTTTAAATGCTGTAATTAAAATAACTGATGCTATTATTGCTCCTATAAATATGCTTTTCAAAGGATATGTTCCTAAAAACAGTCCATTTTTCATAAGAATGTCTTGTGGTTTTACAACATATATCAATGCAAATGCTACACCTCCAAATATGAAAGAGGTTGTATAAAATATTAAAGTTTGCCTTGCTAATATTTTTATATTTTGGGGTTTATAGGCAATATATACCATAATAATTGATAAAATTATTTTTAAAATTGGATTAGAATAAATCGCAAAATCTGATATATATGTCATAACTGAATAAATTGCTCCGTATTGTACTAGATATAAAGATTCGTATATGCTTAATTTGAATTTTTAATATAATTGCTGTTGCATATATAATAATGCTATTCATAATAAGATTTTCTAAAATGACAACATCTATATAAATTGTCATGCCTATCACCTAAAGTTATTCTAGCACAAGCATATTAAAAATGTTGTCTTTTCTTATTGTAGAAAAAAAGAAATAATCGACAAAAAAACCGCTCTAAATGAACGGTTTCTAATGTATTTTTATATTACATAGTTTTATTTTTGTTCTTTCTTAAAAAAGCTGGGATATCTAAATCATTTTGTGATGAATTAGTTTCTGATGTTGAAGGAATTGAATTTATTTTCTTTTCCCAAGTTTTTGGAACAACATTATCTACTCCAATACTAGTAATTGGGTCATTTTTTTCAAATCCTGTTGCAATAACAGTAATTTGAATTTCATCTTGCATTGATGTGTCTGTTACTGTTCCGAAGATAATATTTGCTTCTGGATCTACACTGCGTTGAACAAGTTCTGCAGCTGTATTAACTTCATGTAATCCTAAATCTTCTCCACCTGTAATGTTTATAATAACTCCTTTTGCTCCTTCAATTGAAGTTTCTAATAATGGACTTTGAATAGCTTCTTTTGCTGCATCTTCTGCTCTGTTTTCTCCTGATGCCTTTCCTACACCCATATGTGCCATACCTTGATTTAACATAATAGTCTTAACATCTGCAAAATCTAAGTTTACTAGTCCAGGTACTGCAATTAAATCTGATATACCTTGAACACCTTGTCTTAATACATCATCAGCTTGCCTAAATGCTTCAATAATTGATGTTTTTCTATCAATGATTTGTAATAGTTTATCATTTGGAATAACTACTAATGTATCTACTTTACCTTTTAGGCTTTCTATTCCTCTTTCTGCCTGTGATAATCTTTTTTTACCTTC
>CANQOU010000061.1 GCA_947625565.1 uncultured Clostridia bacterium | reverse complement strand
CATGCAAATTTTTATCTAACAAATTATTAAAATTTTTTTTTAGAAAAACTATTGACAATTAATAGTTAGTCTTTCTAAAGTTTATACAAACCCAATGTAAAAATTTGCATCAATACTGTTTTTATTGTTTCAAATGGGATATACATATTTATAAATGTAGCTATTACAATAAATGGTCCAAATGGTATATATTCATTTGATTTTCTTATTCTAGTAATTAGTAATAAAACACTTAGGATTGCACCTATTAAGAATGAAAGCATTGTTATAGCAATTATATTTGATATACCAAATAGCAATCCTAAAGCAGCCATAAGTTTTACATCGCCAAATCCCATTGCTTCTTTTCCATAAATTAAAGCTCCAACTACAGTAATGAAAAGAAAAATTCCTCCACCTGTTAGCATTCCTAATATTAAATTGATTGTAATGGCAATATCTGACATGCCATATAGAAAGGCAAATATAATTCCAATTTCAAATAGTAATAAATTTAATCTGTTTGGGATAATCTGATGTTTATAATCAATGACAAATACTGATACTAACATTGGTGCTATTATTAAATATTTAATCAAGTCTAAATTTGCTATTAAGGTTGGTTTTATACCACATACATAAATTAATGTTGTATAAATAACAGCAATAGAAAGTATTATTAAATAGTTTGGTTTAAATTTCATTTTATATTCTGTTATTATATCTTTAGATATTACTTTTTTATATTCTGGCAATCTTTTATTAGTCCAATCTACTATTTGACCAATAAAAATTGATGCAATTACAGCTATAACATAATATGCAATGTGTATATCATTTAAATACATTATTTTCATCCCTTCTATTTATTTTCTTTAGTTTTTAATCTTTCTTTTATTTTATTTTCGATTGGTCTTTTCCAAGATGTGTACCAATAATCTTTTGAATTTATAGGATCAACTAGTATAGTATACATTTTGCATCTATTTCCTCCTAATATGTCAGTAAATAATTGGTCTCCAATTACTGCTATTTTTTCTGGTTCTATTTCAAATTCTTTTTGTATTTTCAAAAATCCCCTTTTTAAAGGCTTCATAGCAAAGTTTTTATATGGTATTTCTAATTTATTTGCTACTTTTTCTACTTTTGCTTTATTATTTGTATTTGATAAAATATATAATTTCATTCCTTGTGCTTTTAAATTTTTTGCCCATTGTATAATATCATTTGATAGATTTTCATAATAGTCAATTAGGGTGTTATCAACATCTAAAATTAGTATTTTTATTTTATTTTCTAGTAAATACTCTATTGTAATATCCTCTACTTTTGAAAAGTATCCATTTGGATATATACTCATAATATCCCCCTTTTTGTTCAATTTCCTTATTATCTTATCAATACAAATATTTTTTGTCAAGGTATTATTTTCTTAATTCTGCACCTATTTGTTTTTCTAATTCTTCTGTAATTGAATTCATTATATTATTTACTTCTTCGTCTTGTAGTGTTTTATTTTTGTCTCTAAATTTTAGACTATATGCAATACTTTTTTTATTTTCACCAAGCTTACTATCACGATAAATATCAAACAATTCTAAGCTTTCCAATAATTTTTTTGCCTTTTTTGTTATAAGTTTTTCAATTTGTCCTACTTCTATTTCTTCATTTACAATAATTGCTATATCTCTTTCTACTGCTGGAAATTTTGGTACTTCTACATATTTTTTATTTTTCTTTGAATATTTTACAACTTTAGTAATATTTAATTCTGCTAAATAAACTCTTTGGTTAATTTCATAATTTAATAATACCTCTGGATGAACTTCTCCTAATGTAGCAATTATATCTTTTCCCACTACTAAATTTGCACATCTTCCAGGATGATATGATTGATTTGATTTCTCTTTTTCGACATCATAGTGACTTACTGCAATTTGCTCTAAAATATTTTCCATTAGTCCTTTTAATTTATAGAAGTCTGTATCTTCACCATACATACCTATTGTTAAAATTGTTTCTTCTGATGGAACTTCTCCACTTTCTACTTTTCCATCTATGTTTTGATATCTTCTAGATATATCAAATAAATATGCTTCTTTATTTTTTTTGTTAATATTTGTTTTTATTGTTGCAAGCATACTTGGAATAGTAGATGGTCTCATATATTTATAGTCATCATTTAATGGATTTGTTAAACAAATTGCCAATTTTTTAACTTCTGGTGATATGTTAGATTTATCTAATTCTTTTTCATTTATAAATCCATATGTATATATTTCAGACAATCCATTATTTTGCAAAGTTTCTAATATCTTATCTTGAATTTTTTGTTCTTTTGTCTTTAATCCTATTGTTGTATCTGCTTTAATTAAAGTTGTATCTAATTTATCATATCCATAAAATCTAGCAATTTCTTCGGCTAAATCTGCCCTTTGTTCAATATCTTGTCTAAAATATGGTGGTATAGCAATATCATTTTCTACTTTTATTTCTAAGTTTTCTAATATTTTTATCATTTCTTGTTTTGTAATATTAGTTCCTAATAATTGATTTATTTTCTCTGGTTCTAATTTTATTTTATTTACTTTTTGTTTTGTTGGATATTTGTCAATTTTGCCTTCAATAGCTTCTCCAGCGCCTAATAGTTCTACTAACTGCACTGCTCTATTAACTGCTCTTAGAGCATTTTCTGGTGATAAACCTTTTTCAAATCTTGAAGAGCTTTCTGTTCTTAGTCCTACTTTTTTTGAAGTTTTTCTAACTGCTCCTCCATAAAATACTGCTGATTCAAATACAACTGTTTTTGTATCATTTTCTATTTCAGAGTTTAATCCTCCCATAACACCAGCAATAGCAACAGCTTTATTTTTATCTGCTATAACTAAATCCTCTTCATTTAGTTCTCTTTCAACTTCATCCAATGTTGTTATTTTTTCTCCATTTTTTGCTCTTCTAACAGTAATATGTTTACCTTCAATAGATTCAATATCAAAAGCATGCATTGGTTGCCCCATTTCTAGCATTACATAATTTGTAATATCTACTATGTTGTTAATACTTCTCATTCCACAAGCTTTTAATCTTCTAGTCAACCATTTTGGTGATGGACCAATTTTAACATTTTTTACTAATCTTGCAATATATCTATAGCAAAGGTCTGGTGCTTTTATTTCAACTGTTAGTCCTTCTATTTCTTCTTTATCTTGGATCTTTTTACTTATTTCATCTATATCTTTTCTTGGATTTTTAAATGGTTTTTTCAAAGCTACTGCTGTTTCTCTTCCTAATCCTTCAATTGATAAACAATCTGGTCTATTAGGTGTAATTTCAAAATCAATTACATCTTCTTTTAATTCTAAGATTTCAACAATATCTTTTCCTAAATTTTTTTCAAAGTCAATATCAGGTAATACTTTTATTCCTTCACTATCTCTTTGTAAAATCATAATTCCGTTTTCAATTTGATTAGGAAAATCATGTACGCCAATTCCTAATTCACCAACAGAACACATCATTCCACAAGAAGATACACCTCTTAATAGTCCTGTTTTTATATGTACTCCATTTGGTAAATCTGCACCATCTTTTGCAATTGGTACTACATCTCCTTCTTTAATATTAGGTGCACCTGTAACAATTTGTAGTATTTCATCTCCTACATCTACTTTGGTAACTAATAAATGATCTGAATCTTGGTGTTTTTCAATTTCTAAAATTTTTCCTACTACAACATTTTTAGTGTCTTTCCCAGTTTCATCAATAGTTTCCACTTTTTGTCCTGCCATTGTTAGGATATCTCCTAACTCAATTGTATTAACATCAATCTCACTATATTCTTCTAACCATTCTCTACTTGCTTTCATTTTTTACCTCCTTAAAATTGTTTTAAAAATCTAACGTCATTTTCAAATAATAGTCTCATATCTTCTATTCCAAATTTTGCCATAGCAATTCTTTCTACTCCAAAACCGAATGCAAAACCTGTGTATTCTTCTGGGTCTATTCCACAATTTCTTAATACATTAGGATGTACCATTCCACATCCTAATAGCTCTATCCAGCCTTCTCCTTTGCATACTTTACATCCCTTTCCTCCACACACAAAGCATGATACATCTGCTTCTGCTGATGGCTCTGTAAAAGGAAAATGATGTGGTCTAAAACTTATTTTTGTGTTTTCTCCTAAACATTTTTTAGCAAACATTTCTAGTGTTCCTTTTAAATCTGTCATTGCAATATTTTTATCTACAACTAGACCTTCTACTTGGTGGAATACTGGTGAATGTGTTGCATCTACCGTATCAGAACGATATACCGTACCTGGACATATTATTTTTATTGGTGGTTTTTGTTTTTCCATTACTCTTGCTTGTACTGGTGATGTTTGACTTCTTAATATAATGTCATCTGTGATATAGAATGTGTCTTGCAAATCTCTTGATGGATGGTCTGCTGGTGCATTTAACTGGTCGAAGTTATAGAATGTTTTTTCTACTTCTGGTCCATCTGCTATTTGATATCCCATTCCTAAGAATATTTCTTCTACCTCATTGATAATTTGTGTAATTGGGTGAATTGAACAAATTATCAATGAGGTAGAAGAAAAATATTTTCTGTTCTCAATCTCTCCTTTTAAGCTTCTACTTCTAATATTTTTTCTTTTTCAGCAAATTTTTCCTCTAATAAATCTCTTACTTCATTTACTAACTTTCCTATTAAAGGTCTTTCTTCTGCTGATAATCCTCCCATTCCTCTTAAAACTGTTGTTAATTCACCTTTTTTTCCTAAGTATTTTACTTTAATGTCTTGTAAATTTTTTTGGTCTTTTGCATCATTAATTTCTTTGATTGATGCATTTTTAATTTGCTCAATTTGCTCTTTCATATAATTTTCTCCCTTCTTTTTAGGCAAAATGCAAAAAATCCATTTTGCCCTTGTTATAGGACGAAATGGATACTATTTCGTGGTACCACCTATATTTATTAGTTTATTACAAACTAACCTCTTGACAGCTATAACGAGCTTACTCGCTTTCTCCTACTTTTTATTTCAAAGAAAGACTAAAAAAGTGAAATTTCAATCAATGCTACCAAATGGCTTCCAGCCTATGACCATTTTCTCTAGTTAGTAGTTATTCATCAATCTACTTTGCTTTTTATTGTGTTTGAGCAATTATATCATAAAAAAAACATCTTTTCAAGCTTTTTTTATAAAATCATTGATTTTACATTTTTTTGGTGTTATACTATTACTGTAACAATTTCACATTATGTTATGTGCAGGGGAGGATTGTTGTTATGAAAACAGGATATAAACCACGGAAAGGCGTACGTCTAGGTGAAACCTGGAGCACTTTTCAAAGGGAACATCCGGAAATTGAAGTCCGTAAAAACCCATTCAACAGAAAGATTGAAGAAGTTCACTTTCCTGAAAACACTCGTAGTTATTTTATAATCTATAATTGTGACGAAGTCATTTGTTTAGATTATATTTCAAGTTCGGGTAAGCATGTTCAATACCCTATTTAAAACTCTTAACCTTGCAAATTAAACAAAAGAGAAGTATGTGTTCATTTTCACATACTTCTTCTTTTGTTATCCAAATAAGCTAATTTGATTACTCTGACTCATTCCGTCTAAGCATCCAGTTTTCTTTAATAAATCTGTAACTGCAACACCAACTTTTGAACGAATTTTTAAATCATCAACTGACATAAATTTTCCATCTTTTCTTGCTAATTCAATGCTCTCTGCTGCCACTGTTCCAAGTCCTGCAATACTGTTTAGTGGTGGACGTATTCCATCTTCTTCTACAATAAATTTTGTACTACTTGATAAATATAAATCAACTGGCAAAAATTTGATACCTCTTTCATACATTTCTAGTACCAATTCTAAGACTGGATACATAGCTTTATCTTTTTGAGTTGCACTATTTCCTGATAAGTCAATTTCTTTCATTTTATTTTTTACTTTTTCTTTTCCTTCACACATTATTTCATAGTCAAAATCTTCTGCAGCTCTAATAGAGAAAAAAGCTGCATAATATGCTTCTGGTTTATGCACTTTAAACCAAGCAATACGAAAAGCATTTGTTACATATGCTGCTGCATGAGCCTTTGGAAACATGTATTTTATTTTTTCACATGACCCTATATACCAATCTGGAACATTATGTTCTTTCATAAGTTTAACATATTCTCCCCATTTTTCTGGATCTTTTAATGCTTTTCCTTTACGAACTGTCTCCATAATTTTAAATGCTGAATTTGAAGGTAGTCCTTGTTTTATAAGATAAATCATAATGTCATCACGACAGCATATAGCCTCAGTTAATGTTACTGTCTTATCTTCTATTAAGCTTTGCGTATTTCCTACCCATACGTCTGTACCATGTGATAATCCTGATATACGAATTAATTCGTCAAATGTTGTTGGCTTTGTTTCTAATAGCATTCCTCTAACAAATTTAGTTCCAAATTCTGGGATGCCATAACTTCCTACTTCTGATTTTATTTGTTCAGGTGTAACACCAAGTGCTTTTGTTGAACTAAAAATTGACATTGTTTCTTTATCATCTAGTTTTATTTTTGTAGGGTCAATTCCAGTTATATCTTGTAACATCCTAATTACTGTTGGATCATCGTGTCCAAGTATATCAAGTTTCAACAAGTTGTTATCTATTGAGTGGTAATCAAAATGTGTAGTAATGATATCTGAATTTGGGTCATCTGCTGGATGTTGAACTGGACAAAATTCATAAATTTCTCTTCCTTTTGGTACAACTATGATACCACCTGGATGTTGACCTGTTGTTCTTTTAACCCCCGTACATCCAATTGATAATCGCTTAATTTCTGCCTGATTGATTGGTATATGTCTTTCTTCAAAATAGCTTCTAACATATCCATATGCTGTTTTGTCTTTTACAGTTCCAATTGTTCCTGCTTTAAAGGTTGTTCCTTTTCCAAAAATAACCTCTGTATATCTATGTGCTTTTGCTTGATATTCTCCAGAGAAGTTTAAGTCAATATCTGGCTCTTTATCACCATTAAATC
>CANQOU010000060.1 GCA_947625565.1 uncultured Clostridia bacterium | reverse complement strand
TTCCAGTACTCAAATGTCAATACATAATTTAGAAGGTGTTCTTAAATTACAAGAATTAGGTTTTAAACGTGTAGTATTATCAAGAGAACTTTCATTGCGTGATATCCAATATATTTGTAAACATTCTTCAATTGAAATTGAAACTTTTATTCATGGTGCATTATGTATTTCATATTCTGGTCAATGTCTATTTTCTAGTTTAGTTGGTGGGCGTTCTGGAAATCGTGGAAAATGTGCTCAAAGTTGTAGACTTCCTTTTGAATTATTAGAAGACGACAAAAAAATAGATTCTGGATATTTGTTAAGTACGCGTGATTTATGTGGATTACAATTTTTGCCTGATTTAATTGAAGCAGGTGTAAAAAGTTTTAAAATTGAAGGTAGAATGAAAAATAGTGAATATGTTGCAATAGTGACTAAAATATATCGTAAATATATTGATTTAGCATTAGATTGCATCGATTCTGGAAATAAAGAAAATTATAAAATAGATTCAGAAGATGAAAAAATGTTATTACAAGTATTTAATAGAGGAAATTTTTCTAAAGGGCATTTAGATAATATTCCTAATAAAGATTTAGTATTTAAAGAAAAGCCAAATAATATGGGTGTTTATTTAGGTATTGTTCAAAAATACAATAATAGTAAAGGTCACATTACACTTAAATTGCAAGATAAAATATGTATTGGTGATACTATTTCGTTACAAAGAGAAACTGGTACATATACTATTTCTGAAATTTTACAGAAAAATCAAAATATAAAAGAAACTAAAATTGGAGATACTATAACAATAGGAAGAATGAAAGGAAATATTCAATCTGGGGATAAAATATATAAAATTTCTTCTAAAGCTTTATCTTTAATGACAAAAGAAAGTTTTTCAAAAGAAAATAGAAAAGTTTTCTTAGATGCTAAAATTTCTATAAAAAAAGGAAAGCCTATCTCTATAAAAATAACTTCATCATTTCAATTACCAAAAGAATATAGTAAAATGAATATAAAATGTGAGCTTACAAATATCATTCCATTTGAAGCTAAAAATCAACCTTTAGTTGCTGAAAATGTTATTTTACAACTTACAAAAACTAATAATACTCCATATCAATTTAAACATATTCAAATAGATTTAGACGATAATCTATTTTTGCCTAAAAATGCTCTAAATGAATTGAGACGTTCTGCTCTTAAAAAAGTAGAAGAATTTGCTTGTGGAAATATTACAAGAAAATCAAATCAATTACAAATACCATATACAGATACATTTAAAAATTTAGAAAAGGTTAATGAGCCTAAAATTTCAGTATTATTACATACATTAAATACTTCATATAATTATAAAGATTTGGATAAATCAATTAACTCTATATATGTACCTTTGAAGTACTTTACAATCAGTGCTTATGAAAATATTATTCAAGAATTGATTAAAAGCTTTAATGTATATATATATATTCCTACAGTTGTAAAAATAAATTATAGAAATTTACTTATTTCAAAAATACATCAAACATTAGAAAAATTTGCAATTAAAGGTTTTGTAATATCTAATATCGGAAATTTAGAATTATTAGAGTCAACAAGTATTGATTTAAGTAAGTTTGAACTTATAGGAAACTATACTCTTAATGTATATAATACTCTAACTATTGCAAAATTAAAAGCTTTAGGAATAAATAAATTTATAAATTCTCCCGAGTTAGATAAAGAAACCCTTTTAAAATTATCTAGTTGCTCTATATTACCAAAAGAATTGATTGTATATGGAAAATTACCACTAATGAATATTAGATATTGTTTGCTTGGAAATACTAATTTATGTTATCCTGAATGTAAAAGCAGATGTACATCAAATCACACTTATTACTTAAAAGATAGGTTACAAATGAAATTTAGAGTTCTACCTGACAATATACAAACTGTAACAACAATATTTAATAGCAAAACTCTATCTATACTTTATGATGATTTTTCAATAGATTCAGTCCGTGTTGATATATTAGATGAAAAAATTGACGAAATAAATAATGTCATTGATACTGTGAAAAAGCATAAACGTTTTGAAGGTTCTAATTATACCAATGGAAACTTAAATCGAAAAATATGAGAGGTTTTTCCTCCCATATTCTAAATTGTTGATATCTTAAAACAAGCAAAAAAAGTATAAAAAATGTAGTTTTTTCCTTAGAAATAACTACATTTTTTCTTTGCTTATAATATAAATTAATTGCTTGTTTTAATATGAATATGATTTTATTATTCCTGTTATAATTAGTAGCTCGGTCCATAAAAATGTGAAAAGTCTGGTAATAATTTGTACAGCTTCACTTTTTGTAAGTGCTAAATAAATCATACATACAGATATATTTATTTTTTGTATTTTTTCATATTTTGTAATATTTTTTATATTATTTATGTACCTTTTAAAGGTATAAATTATGTTCGTATGCTTTTAATTACATTACTTTATTTTAAATATTTTTCTAAAAATTTTCCTGTGTAGCTTCTTTCATTTTTGCATATTTGTTCAGGTGTTCCTACTGCAATAACTTCTCCACCATTGTCTCCACCTTCAGGACCTAAATCTATGATATAATCACAAGTTTTAATTAAATCTAAGTTATGTTCTATAACTAATATTGTGTTTCCAGTATCTACTAACCTCTGTAAAATATTTACTAGTTTGTGAACATCTGCTATGTGCAATCCTGTTGTTGGTTCATCTAAAATATATAAAGTTTTTCCTGTTGCTCTTTTTGATAATTCTGTTGCAAGTTTAACTCTTTGAGCTTCTCCACCAGATAATGTGGTAGAAGGTTGTCCTAATTTAATATAGCTTAATCCAACATCATATAATGTTTGTAATTTAGGTTTTATTTTTGGTATTTTATCAAAGAATTCTAATGCTTCTTCTACTGTCATATCTAATACATCTGCAATACTTTTTCCTTTGTATTTTACCTCTAAAGTTTCTCTATTATATCTTTTCCCTTTACATACTTCACAAGGTACATATACATCTGGTAAAAAGTGCATTTCTATTTTGTGCACACCATCACCATTACAGCTTTCACATCTACCTCCAGGTACATTAAAACTAAATCTACCTTTTTGATATCCACGTAGTTTTGCTTCATTTGTTGTAGCAAACAGGTCTCTTATAAGGTCAAATACTCCTGTATAAGTTGCTGGATTAGAACGTGGTGTTCTTCCAATTGGAGATTGGTCAATATTTATGATTTTGTCTATATTTTCTAGTCCTTTTACTGCTTTGCACTTTCCTGGTTTTTCATTTGAGCCATTCAATTCTTTTGCTACTGTTTTATACAATACTTCATTTATTAAAGTTGATTTTCCTGAGCCTGAAACTCCTGTAATACATGTAAATAATCCTAATGGAAATTTGACACTCATATGTTTTAAATTGTTTTCTGTTGCATCTTGTACTTCTATTACTTTTCCCTTTGTCATTTTTCTTCTTTTTTTAGGTACTGGTATTTGCTTTCTTCCACTCAAATATTGACCTGTAATGGATGCTTCTACATTTTTTATTTCTTCTGCTGTTCCTTGTGCCATAACTTGTCCACCATGTGCACCTGCGCCTGGTCCAATATCTATAATTTGGTCTGCAGCATACATAGTATCTTCATCATGTTCGACAACAAGTAATGTATTTCCTAAATCTCTTAGTTTTTTTAATGTTGCTAATAATTTATCATTATCTCTTTGATGTAATCCTATGCTTGGCTCATCTAAAATATATAGTACTCCTGTTAATCCTGAACCGATTTGAGTTGCTAATCTTATTCTTTGTGCTTCTCCTCCTGATAAAGTCCCTGCACTCCTAGATAATGTTAAATATTCTAATCCTACATCAATCAAAAATTGTAATCTTTTATCAATTTCTTTTAATATCATTTCTGCAATCATTTTTTGAGTTGGATTTAATTCTAAATTATTTAAAAATTCTTTTAAATTTTTTATTGACATATCTGTCATTTCATTGATATTTTTATCACCTATTTTGATAGAAAGAATTTCTGGTTTTAACCTTGCTCCTTTACATGCCATGCATTCAGATTCACTCATATACATTTCATAAAACTCTCGCATTCCTTGTGATTTTGTTTCACTATGACGTCTGTCTAGTGTTGGAAGTACGCCTTCAAAAGGGGCCGTGAATTTTCTTATTCCAATTGAAGATTCATATTCAAAATCGATTGTCTCATCACCTGTACCATATAGGATTTTTTCTAAAAACCATCTTGGAAGCTTTTTAATTGGAACTGAAATATTAACACCATAATGTTTTCCAATGCTTTCAAAATACATTTTGGCCATTGTGTCAGCCCTTTTCATAACACTTGACCCAAATGCTTTAACACCATCATATAGTGTTTTATTCTTATCTGGTATTATCAAATCTTCATCCATTTTCATTAGGTAACCTATTCCCATACATTCTGGACAAGCTCCATATGGATTATTAAATGAAAACATTCTTGGAGATAATTCTGGAAAACTAAATCCACATTCTGGGCAAGCATAATTTGTGCTATATAGAACTGGCTTTTTTCCAATTATATCAATTAAAACTAGATTTTCTGCATGTTTCAAAGCTGTTTCTATAGACTCTGCTAGTCTACTTCTTATATCTTCTTTTATAACAAGTCTATCAACTACAAGTTCAATTTCATGTTTTTTCTTTCTATCTAATGTTATATCATCTGTTAGTTCATACACTTGACCATCTATTCTAGCCCTTACAAATCCTTCTTTTTGATATCCTTCTAGTTGTTTAGTAAATTCTCCTTTTTTACTACGAATTACAGGTGCTAATACTTGTATTTTTGTTCCTTCATCTAGTGTCATTACATTGTCAACAATTTGGTCTACACTTTGCTTTTCTATTTTTATACCACAGTTTGGACAATATGGTGTTCCTATTCTTGCATATAGTAATCTTATATAGTCGTAAATTTCTGTAACAGTTCCAACAGTAGAACGTGGATTTTTAGATGTTGTTTTTTGGTCAATTGATATTGCTGGTGATAATCCTTCAATTGATTCTACAGCTGGTTTTTCCATGATACCTAAGAATTGTCTAGCATATGATGATAAACTTTCAACATATCTTCTTTGTCCTTCAGCATATAAAGTATCAAATGCTAGTGAAGATTTTCCTGAGCCTGAAAGGCCTGTGATTACTACAAGTTTATCTCTTGGTATTTCTATATTTATATTTTTTAAATTGTGCTCTTTAGCACCTTTTATTATAATCTTATCATTCATTTTTTTCACCTAATCTAATAATTTTTCTAACTCTCTAATTTTATCTCTAACTTCTGCAGCTTTTTCAAATTCCATTTCTGTAGCATATTTTAACATTTCATCTGTTAATTTTGCAATTACTTCTTTAATGTCTTCCTTATTTTCTAATTTGTATTCTACACCTATATCTTCTTGCTTAATAGCACTAATAGAATCTCTTACTGATTTTTGGATTGTTTTTGGTGTAATATTATGTTCTTTATTGTATTCTTCCTGAATTTTTCTTCTACGATTTGTTTCTGAAATTGCTTTTTCCATACTTTCTGTTAGTTCATCTGCATACATAATAACGGTTCCATCTGTGTTTCTTGCTGCTCTTCCTATTGTCTGAATTAAAGACCTTTCTGAACGCAAAAATCCTTCTTTATCTGCATCCAATATAGCAACAAGAGATACTTCTGGAATGTCTAGTCCTTCTCTTAAAAGATTTATTCCAACAAGTACATCAAATTCTCCTAGGCGAAGGTTTCTAATTATTTCCATTCTTTGTAAAGCTTTTGTTTCAGAATGCATATAATTGACTCTGATATCTAAACTTTTTAAATATTCTGTTAAATCTTCTGCCATCTTTTTTGTTAATGTTGTAACTAACACTCTTTCATTTTTTTCTACTCTTAAACGAATTTGTTCAATTAGATTATCTATTTGATTACTAACAGGCCTTACTTCTATTTTGGGGTCTAATAATCCAGTTGGCCTAATTATTTGTTCTACAATGTTTTCTTTGCTATGTTCTTTTTCATATTCTGCTGGTGTTGCACTAACAAATATTGCTTGATTTATTCTTTTTTCAAATTCTTCAAATTTTAATGGTCTATTGTCATATGCAGACGGTAAACGAAATCCGTAGTTTACTAATGAGTCTTTTCTAGATTTATCACCATTATACATTGCTCTTACTTGTGGTATTGTTGCATGAGATTCATCTACTAATAGCAAAAAGTCTTTTGGAAAATAGTCAAATAAAGTATACGGTGGAGAGCCTTCTTTTCTACCACTTATATGTCTTGAATAGTTTTCTATTCCTTGACAAAATCCAGTCTCTTTCATCATTTCTATATCAAAGTTCGTTCTTTCTTCTATTCTTTGAGCTTCTAATAGCTTTCCTTTATCTTTGAAATATTTTATTCTTTGTTCTAATTCTTTTTCAATATTCACAATTGCTCTTTCCATTTTTTCTTTATTTGTAACATATTGTGAAGCAGGTGGTATCAATATATGATTTCTAATTCCAATTGATTTTCCTGTTAATGGATTTATTTCTGAAATTTTTTCTATCTCATCTCCCCAAAATTCAACTCTAACAGCACTTTCACTTTGCGATGATGGATAAATTTCTACAATATCACCTTTTGCCCTAAAAGTTGCTCTTTTAAAATCAATTTCATTTCTGCTATATTGCATTGTTATTAGCCTTTTTAATACTTCGTCCCTTGTTTTTTTCATTCCACTACGCAAAGATAGTGTCATTTCTTGATAGTCCTCTGGGTCTCCTAAGCCATATATACAAGATACTGATGCAACTATTATGACATCTCTTGTTTCAAATAAGGATAGTGTTGCTGAATGTCTTAGTTTATCAATTTCGTCATTTATAGAGGCATCTTTTTCTATATATGTGTCTGAGCTTGGAATGTAACTTTCTGGTTGATAATAGTCATAATAGGATACAAAGTATTCCACATTATTATTTGGAAAAAACTCTTTGAATTCACTATATAATTGTCCTGCTAGTGTTTTATTATGTGCTAAAACAAGAGTTGGTTTTTGTACTTTTTGAATTATATTTGCCATAGTAAATGTTTTTCCGTGAGCCTGTAACTCCTAGAAGTGTCTGGAAT
>CANQOU010000059.1 GCA_947625565.1 uncultured Clostridia bacterium | reverse complement strand
TCTGCTTGCTTTTCATTTTTATTTACCTTTGCTTTGTCAATATTTTCATAATATTCTTTTACTTTCTCTTCAACAACTTCATAGCTTTTACTTCCAATTATATTTTCAGTTGCCAAATCTACCATATATTTAGAAGGTACAAGATTATCTACTGATTGCAACCCAAATGCAATATTCCAATTTAATTGTCTCTGTCTAGAATCTTGCGTTTCTCCAATTTTCTCATATTTAATTTTATCTAAATAGTTTTCCTTCATAAAATCTCCTTTAGATTATAAATTTTCATCTAATTTTTCACTTTGCACTTATTTAATAGTTCTGTATTAATTGCCTGAAAGTGGTTTCATAGTTGGAAATAGTAAAACATCGCGAATTGATGCCTCATCTGTAAGAAGCATAATAAGTCTATCAATTCCAATTCCTAGTCCCCCTGTTGGTGGTAAACCAATTTCTAAGGCTTGAATATAGTCCTCGTCCATCATACTAGCTTCTTCGTCACCAGCTTCTTTTGCTTCTACTTGTTTTTTAAATCTTTCATATTGGTCTATTGGATCATTTAATTCAGAAAAAGCGTTTCCATATTCACGTCCACCGATAAATACTTCAAATCTTTCTGTCATTTTTTTATTATTTGGACATTTTTTTGCAAGTGGTGAAATTTCTACTGGATATTCATAGATAAATGTAGGTTGTACTAATGTTTTTTCCACATATTCGTCAAAGAAAATACTTATAATATCTCCCCTTGTTTGTTTAATTTCAGGAACTTCTAAGTTTCTTTCTTTAGCAAGTTTTAATGCTTCTTCATCTGTTTCAATTTCATTGAAGTCAATTCCTGTTACTTCTTTAATTGAATCTATCATTGTAATTCTTTTCCATCCAGGAGTTAGGTCTATTTCTTGTCCTTGATAAGTGATTTTGGTTGTTCCTAATACTTCTTTAGCTGTTCTTGAAAATATTTCTTCAGTAATATCCATCATATCGTGAAAATCTTCATATGCAGCATATAACTCTAATTCAGTAAATTCAGGATTATGTCTAATATCCATTCCTTCATTACGGAACACTCTTCCTATTTCATACACTTTATCAAATCCACCGACAATCAGTCTTTTTAAATTAAGCTCTAAAGCAATTCTTAGATACATATCTAAATCTAATGTATTATGGTGAGTTATAAATGGTCTAGCTGATGCTCCACCTGATATTGTATTTAAAATAGGAGTTTCTACTTCCAAATATCCTTTTTCTTCAAGAATTTGTCTTATTTTTCCAATTATTTTACTTCTTAATAGAAATGTTTGCTTTACTTCTGGATTTACAATTAAATCTGTATATCTTTGTCTATAACGTAAATCCGGGTCCTTTAGTCCGTGAAATTTTTCTGGTAATGGTCTTAATGATTTTGAAAGTAAAGTTACTTCTTTTGCATGAACAGAAATTTCTTCTGTTTTTGTTTTAAATACAAAACCTGTTATTCCAATAATATCTCCAATGTCAAAAGTTTTAAATGCTTTGTAACTTTCTTCACCTAAGTCATTTATACTTACATAACTTTGTATTTTTTCGTCACTATCTTGTATTGTACAAAATGATGCTTTTCCCATAATTCTTTTTGCAATAATTCTTCC
This sequence comes from uncultured Clostridia bacterium, assembly GCA_947625565.1. Lineage (GTDB taxonomy): Bacteria > Bacillota > Clostridia > TANB77 > CAG-508 > CAG-269. The sequence continues at coordinate 5,639 of CANQOU010000059.1, read as the reverse complement.
TGCAACTGTAACATCTTTTTGTTCAAATTGTTCATAATTTGATTTGATTTCACCTGCTGTATTTGTTCTATTAAATTTTGTTATTTCAAAAGGGTCTTTTCCTTGTTGTTGTAATTCTTGTAATTTTTCTCTTCTAATTTGCATTAAATGATTAATATCTAATTCTTGCTCTTCTTGCATAGTTAAATTCATCCTTTCTTTTATTAATGTCTAAAATGTCTCATTTTTGTGAATATCATTGTAATTCCATATTCATTACATTTATCAATAGAATCTTGGTCTTTAATTGACCCACCTGGTTGTATAATTGCTTTTATTCCTGCTTTGTGTGCTTCTTCTACACAATCTGAAAATGGGAAAAAGGCATCTGATGCAAGTACAGCTCCATTAGTAATTCCTTTTCCTATTAGTTCTTCTCCATGTTCTACTGCTTGTTTTGTTGCCCAAATACGATTTACTTGTCCTGGTCCAATTCCTATTGATTGTTTTCCTTTTCCTATTGCAATTCCGTTTGATTTAACATATTTAACAATTTTCCAAGTAAATAGCATATCTTCTAATTGTTCTGGTGTTGGTTTAGTATTAGTTACAACTTCATATTCATCTAATAGTTTTGAATCTATTGTTTGTACAATAACACCACCATTTATTTTTTTAATATCATATGCACTTTCTTTTTGTTTTACAGAAATACTTGGTAATTCTAATATTCTAACATTCTTCTTTGTTTCTAATATTTCTAAAGCTTCTTTTTCATAAGAAGGTGCAACAACTACTTCTAAAAAGATTTCTTGCATCTCTTGTGCCATTTTAGCAGTTACTTCTCTATTAACTACAACAATTCCACCAAATATTGAAGTTTTATCTGCTTCAAAAGCTTTTCTCCATGCTTTATAAATGTCAGTATCACTTCCTACGCCACAAGGATTTCCGTGTTTGCAAGCTACAACTGTTGGTTCTTCGAATTCTTTTAATAATTCCAAAGCTCCATTTGTATCATTTATATTATTAAATGATAATTCTTTTCCATTTAATTGTTTTGCTGATGTTAAAGAGCCTTCGCATTTTCCAATTTCTTTATATAATGCTGCCTTTTGGTGAGGATTTTCTCCATATCTCATATCTTGTACTTTTTCATAAGTTAAAGTAAGTTTTTCTGGTAAACTCTCGTCTTTTCTTTGTTCTTTTAGGTAATTTGCAATCATTGCATCATAATTAGCAGTATGTTCAAAAACAGCTTGCATTAGTCTAAATTTTGTTTCTATTGAAACACTTCCTGTTTCTTCTAATTCTTTTAATACTATTTCATAATCTTCTGGATTTGTTATAACTGTAACATCTTGATAATTTTTTGCTGCACTTCTTAGCATAGTAGGTCCACCAATGTCAATATTTTCAACAGCTTCTTCTCTTGTTACTCCATCTTTTAGAATTGTTTGTTTGAATGGATATAGATTTACAACGACAAAATCAATTGTATCAATATTTAAATCTTGTAATTGTTTCATATGTTCTGGTTTATCTCTTCTTGCCAAAATTCCTGCATGTACTATTGGATGTAAAGTTTTTACTCTTCCATCTAAACATTCTGGAAAACCTGTTAATTCTGATACTTCTCTTACATTAACTCCTTCTTCTTTTAATTTTTTGTATGTACCACCAGTTGATATAATCTCTACCCCTTGTTTTTCCAATCTTTTCGCAAATTCTACAATTCCTGTTTTATCTGATACACTAACTAATGCTTTCATAAATTACCTCCATCTTTTATTCTAGAAAATTTTCTAATTTTTTCTAGTTAATTATTGCTCACATTATATCATAAGCCTGTAAGTAATGTCAATGTAATTTTACGCAGTAAATAAAGAAAAACTCTAGCTTATTTGCTAAAGTTTTTGTAAATATTATCTTGCTCCTCCTTGTTCTTGTACTTTTTTTGAAATTGCTATCCAATTTGCCTGCATATCTTGTTCTTTTCTAAAGTCAAAATCTTTATATTTTCTTGTTAAGCTTTTATATTGTTCCTCAGTTATTAAATTAGTATCTACTAATAACTGTATAAATTCAAAGTCATCCAATGTTGCTAAATACTTTCTTCCTAATTCTAATGCTATTCTTTTATTTGGGTTGAAATATAGTGGGCTTATTTTATTTGGATTTTTAATATTTTCTAATACTTGCATCATATCTTGTTCTTTTTGCTGCTCAGAATAATTTTCTAAATTTTTAGTTTTATAATATTCAATATATTCACTTATTCTCATATCTCTATTTTTAAATTCTTCTGATATTTCAAATTCTTCTCCATTTGCTATAATTTGTCTTGCTTTTTCTTGTTCATCTAAAATTCCTTGTTTTGTTGCTTCTTCTACAATTTTAATTGTATATTCTAAATCTTCTTCATTGCTATCACAAGTATATTTGATAAATTCATAAAAAGATGTATGTTCATATTTTTTCAAAATTTCCTTCTTTTGTTCTGGATCTTTATATAATTCTGGTAATCTATTTAAAAAATTCTCTTTTAATAGAACATTTCCAAAAGCATTCATTAGTATTCTTAGACATTTTGGATATGTTTGATTATCTTCTTTTAAAACAACAAAATCAACAATTTTTTTATTATTTAATGCAACAAGTTGTCTTTGCAAATCTCCTTGTTCTCTAGACATTTTTATACACATATTTGAGCTATTATTTATTGTATCTTGAATCCAAATCTCTTGAATTTTCTTTGCTATTCCATCATAGTTTCCATTTTGATTAGCTGTTTTTATTTCTTCTTCTGCTATTCCTATTTTTGTTAATATTGAAATATATTCTTCATTTAATTCTGTTATAAACCCTTCTCTTAAACCATCTACCATATCATATGGTGCATATGATATTTTATCACATAATCTTGCAAGACATGCTTCTGGTGTTGCTGGCACTACAGTTTTATCAAATCCTTTTTTTGTATGGCATTTTAAATTTTCTTTCTCAAATTCTTTTTTTGTTTTTGATAATTCTGGAGAATATTCAGTCTGTGGCGTTTCTCCATTATGGCTATTTATTCCTTCCATTATCATCCATAAACTATTTTTTATTCTTGTTAATTTTTTCTTAGAAATTTCTGGGTGATTTTGTTCAATTTTTTTTGAAATTTCTTCCTCTACCCTATATCTATAAATTAAATCTCTTGGTCCTAAAGCATTATGCACATAATATCCAATTCCATAGTCTTCACCAATATTTGAAAGCCACCATTCACCACTATGTCCTAAAAAAGTATGTCCAATATCATGATGTCTCATAATCATTGCTACAATTTTTACATTAAATCCTGGTAGTTTACTTTTTAGTTGTTTTTTGTTAATTCCATTTGCTATTTGAATTGCTATTGATGTTGCATTTTTTTGGTGACTTTCTCTTTGTTGAGTTTTTTCATCACTTTTTCTTAAATTCTTCATCATCATTGTTTTATTAGCACTTTTTGTATTATGTTTGGATATTTCTCCTCTAATTTCTGGTGCAAATTCTGAAAGTTCCTTCAAATTTTCATATTTTTCTAATATACTTTCTGATTCTTCTATATATTCTGATAATCTTTTTTGTTTTATTACTTTTCCCTGTTCTTTATATAATTTACCTTCCAATTTTTATTCCTCCAAAGTAGATATATAACACCAAAAAATTATATCATTATGAAATATTTTTGTAAATGTTTTTTCTTAAATTTATTGCATAGGTATTCTTTTTGTAATATAATTAAGTCAAATTATTGAAAGGAATTTTTGTAATAATGAATAATAAAGTCTTTATATCTCATGGTGATTTAATAGTAGATAAAATTTATGATGCTGATTTAAATCTTTTAAAGCAAGATGGTGGTGGATGTAATTGGAATGATTTATATAACTTATCTATTATGGGAGAAACTTGTTATGCAATAGGCTCTGTTGGAAATGACAATGAAGCAAATATTGCTCTAAAATCTCTAAAAGATAGTGGTGTTAATGTTGATTATGTGATAACAGAAGATAAAAAAACAAATATTATGAATATTATTATTCCTTCTAAAGATTTAAATGATAATGATGTTATTCATTCTTGGTATTCACCTATTACTTTAGAATATACTATGTCATTTTCAAATAATCTTCCTTGCACTCTACCTCAAGAGTTAGAATCAAAAGAGTTATATGTTATACTAGATAAGTTTTTACCTGTTAATTTAAAATTTTTGAAAAATTTAAAAGTTCCTCATAAAGTATGTCTTGATTTTGGCCATATTCGTTTCTTTGAACATTTTACTAAACAATATATTTCTTCTTTTTTGGAAATAGCAAATTATGTTCAGTTAAATGAAACTGTTACTGAATTACTATTTCAAAGGCTTCAAGTATCTGATTTGTTAGGATTCTTTAAGCATTTTTCATTTGATTTACTTGTTTTAACTAAAGGCAAAAGAGGTACTACATATATCTTCCGTGAAAATGGTGAAATAAAAACTATTGATTTATCTCCTAAAATTATTTCTACTGTTGTTGATTCTTCTGGTGCTGGAGATGCTTTCTTTTCTAAAACATTGCGTGAATATGCATATTCAGATAAAATTGATACTGCATTTGTTACAAAGACTTTTGAACTTGCAAACAAGGCTTCAAGAGATGTTCTATCTCAAGTAGGAAGTCGTATAAAAAAATAAAGATATATTAAAATGGCACTATAAAAATATTTTTATAATGCCATTTTATAAATGATTTTATTCATGAGTTTCAATTGTCAATCCTTCTCTATCTGGTTCTTCCATATTTTCATCAGTTACACAGTCAAATTTATATTCTAATCGTTCATTTATATTTTCTTTACCATTTTCTTCTGTTTCAAGAATTTTAATAGCCAATCCTGTTTCTTTACTTAAATAAATCTTTATTGACGTAGTTTCACTAGAATAGGCACCTATATTAGTATTTTTTAGACTATCTATTACATAACATTTTTCTCCATCAAGTTCTTCCTCATATATTTTTGATACTAAACTATTATATAATAATTCATTAATATTTTCTGCATCAACATAGCTTCCTACTTTTACTCTTTCATCATTTTTTTCCATTTTCATTATATATAATTTTTTTGAGTTTGAATTAATTGTATAAGTTCTTATTTCATCATCTTCTATAACTTGGATTATATAAATGTCTTCTGAGTCAGCATTTCTATGTATAACTTCTTTTATTTTTTTGTCTTTAACAAATTTTTCAGATGTAAAACTATCTGTTATTATTTTTACATAAAAATTATCTTTTTCTTGATATTTAGATATTTTAGATTGCAAGTCTTTTATTATGATGATTTTTCTAGCAATATTTATAAATAACGTTCCTACAATAATAATCATAATTAGTAGTATTGTTATAAATATTCTCTTTTTCATTTTAATCTCCCCCTTTTCTTTTGGGAATTCTTTTTCTTTATCCTTTCTCATTTTTTGTAAATTTTCATTTAATTTTTGTATTAAATTGATATTGTCTATTATATTAACTATTAAAATAAGAAACCATATAGAAATATATAAAAATGTTCCACTTTTTATTGCATATAAAACACTTGAAATATAGTTTATGTCTTTAAAAATAATCATTTGTATAAAT
>CANQOU010000058.1 GCA_947625565.1 uncultured Clostridia bacterium | reverse complement strand
GTTGCTTCTCTTTCAGATACTTGCATATTATTTCCCAAAAATAAGAAATGCATTTTTAATTCCATTTCATATAAAATCTTTGAATTAATTTTTGTTTCTTTTTGCAATAGTGTTTGTGAATCAACATCAAGTAATTTTTTCCCATCTATTTCACTTAAGTTTACTGTCTCTTGTATTGTTTTGGTTTGTTTAATAGATTTTTTATCATTCATTGTAGATACTGATGCTCTTTCAATTTTATATATCATATCTGGTCTATATAAATCTTGTATTAAATTTATATTTTTTTCTTCATATACATTGCAACTTACTTCATATTCCATTTCTACATAAATAGAATGTTCTTCTTGTGCATTCGGCTTAACTATGACATTTCTCAATTCATAACAAACATCATATGTATTATCTTCTGACACATTTGGAATATCAATAAATCCTACAATTGGTATTTTTTGATTTACCATTCCTATACGATTATCCTCTGTTAAATATAATATTTTTATTTCTGATTCTGCTTTTGTTAATACTTTATTATAGCTAATTTTTACATCTTTTTCTATTATATTTGTTGAAACTTTTAATATTTCTGCTAATTGGTCAATATTATCTATTTGAATCGTGTCTTTTGCATAAATTTTTGTACTTCCTGTTCCTATCAATGAGTTCATTGCAAAATTATCTTTTAATATTTGTATATCTTCTTGCTCAGTTATATCATTTACAACTTCTATTTCTTCTTTTGCAAATACTTTTATGCTTATTTCTAAGGCTACCTTTATTCCTATTTTTCTTCCATTTATAACTTTGGCTTCAACACTTTTTACTGTTGTTGATAAACATACCTGCATATCTGATGTAACATTTTCTATGTCAATATTTTGAGAAAAATCTAATGTTGTGTTAATTCCTCTTATTCCTTCTTCTATTCCTTCTGGCATATACATTATATATGTGGTTATTCCTCCATCTATTTTTATTTTTCCTTCTTGTAGTTCACGTTTATAAACAGATGCTATTCCACTTGTATAGATTGTGTTTAAAATATCTGGTTTAGAATCTGGAACAATCATATCCCCTTCTACAAAAACAATTTCTGTTTTTTCTGCTACTATTTTATGAATACATAGATTTTCTTTTGCTATATTCATCATAATTAACCTCCTTAATATTTTTCTTTATACATATATATGTCCACTTCCTTGATTTATTCATTAAAATATAAAGTTAGCACTTTTCGACAGTTTTCTACATAAAATATAGTAGCCTATATTTTGAGGTGGTAATATGAAACAAATAAAGAAAGGTAGCTTTGTGGTTAGAAAATCACATAATAAAGATGTGATTTTTTGCGTAATGAAAATCATTAAAACAGATAAAGAAGATATTGCTTTACTTCATGGGCTAATTGAAAGATTTGAAGCAGATAGTCCTATTAAAGATCTAGAAATTGTTAATCAAAAAACTATAAAAGAGGAATTGTCTAAATTTGAAACAAAGGTTGATAATAAAATTGAAGAAATATTGACATCTAAAATACAAAATAGAACTGTAAAAGAAGAAAATATCCCAGGTAAAATATTACATTTAGATGGTGATAAAAAATATTCTACTAAATCCTACTATTATTATAAAAAACTTGGGTTAAATGCAGTTGTTAAAAATATTCCAGAGTACAAGCAACCTCAAGTTGTATATTCTTTATTGGAAGCTTATTCTCCTGATATTCTTATTATTACAGGGCATGATGGTATGATAAAGAGCAATGTTGGTTATCATGATATATATAATTATAGAAATTCTAGACATTTTATTCAAACTGTAAGAGAAGCTAGACGTTACGATGTAGATTATCACAGAAATACTGTTATTTTTGCTGGTGCTTGCCAGAGTTATTTTGAAGCACTTATTTCAGCTGGTGCTAATTTTGCTTCTTCGCCTGCTAGAATTTTGATTGATTTTTTAGATCCTATTGTTATAGCTGAAAAAATTGCTCTTACAGAGAATTATAAATATATAACAATTGAAGATTTGGTTAGTGAACTACGTGATGGAAAAAGAGGTGTTGATGGAATAGGTGCACATGGTAAGTTAAATCATATTGTTACAGAATTGTAACAAAGTTGTAATGTAAATGTAATATCAGTGCTCGCATTTTATCAATCTATTGGTACTTCTAGCCTTCGCAGTTTTTACTTTCTTCTACATCTTTTGACTTTTTATGTCAAAAATGCTATAATTCACTTATCTTAAGAGAGTAGGTGATGACATGATTTGTAAAAGCGATATTGCAAATCTTAAAACTGACATCTTAGAAAAAGTGGGTCAAAAGATAATAGTGAAAGGGTCTTTAGGTAGAAGTAAAGCCTTTGAAAAAGAAGCTACTATAGAAAAAGTATATCCTTCTGTTTTTACAGTAAGATTTAAAGAAAAGACTAGCAATGATACTTATAGTTACACCGACATTTTAACAAGAACAGTTGAGGTTGATGTATTTGATGGAACTTCTTATAGTCCTCTAATTCCACCTCCTGTAGAAACTAAAAAGAAAAAAAGTGTTATTGAAGCATAAAAGGTTTGGAATTTCCAAACCTTATTTTTTTGCCATATGTAAATTACTATATTTTAATTTAGTTGCCATCCCTCCTCTTATATGTCTTTCTGCCTTATTTTCGTCTAGTATTTCTCTTACATCTTTTGCTAGTTTTGGATTTATTTTTTTTAGTCTTTCAGAAACGTCTTTATGTACTGTACTTTTAGAAATTCCAAACTTTTTTGCTGCTCCTCTTACTGTATCTTTTGAATCTATTATATAGTGTGCTAAGTCTATAGCACGGTCTTCGATTGATATATTCTTCATAAAGCAAACCCCCATATGAATACTTTTGTTTAATTGTATTCGTATAAGGTTCTGATTAGAACTAGCAAAAAATCCCTCTTAGAAAAAATAGACTTTATTCATATCTATACTCCTATTTTTTATTTCTGGCATTTGACTTTTTTCTATTCTTACATTCTTTTCCTTTTCTATAACTGATATTATTTTATCCGGATTTTTTTCATCATATTCTAGTGTTTTTGCAGTAACATTACTATCTGAATATTTTTTATACATTCTTATTTTATCATTTTTATCTTCCTTATTATTTCATTTTATTACAAAATTTTATTATTTTTAAAAAAGGGAACTCTAACTTCATTTGAAGTTTAAAGTTCCCTCTTTGCTATGGTTTTGGATTTACATTATGGCAAATACATCTTAAGCAGTGTTTCTAATGATGGCTTAAGGGTCGGATGCTGGCCTTCGCGAGGATTAAGTTTTGCGTAATAATCAATTTTTTCTACGCGAACTGACGAAAAATCATGCTCCACCACTAATGAAAACGGTTCATCTTTTGTAATTCCGTTTTCAAGAGCAGGTATTAATCTTTCTACCAGTTTTTTAATTCCCTCAATGTCCTCCTGTGTTGTGCTTCCATTTACCTGTGCTAAATGTCCAACAGAATAAATTCGTACTTTTTTCTTAGAAAAAGTTTCGTGCAATTCTGTTTTCGGCAGTGTCGCTCCTTCACTTATTAGGAGTAATACCGGCCTTTCTGAACTTTCAACTTTTTTTACCAACCTTTCTTTATCCCATTCATAATTAGCTGGGATTGCAAAAATGTCAATAAACTGCTGGTCTAAGCCTGCAACAGGTCCTGACACAATTTTTTTGAGAACATAAGCTAGTAAGTCATCTCTGTTTCTTCCCTGTAACACAATTGCAGAAACAGAAAACTTCATATTATCCCGAGTACATAAAGTTGCATTAGCAAAATTATTGATTAAGCCTACATATGTCTTTACTGCCATATCAATTCCTAATGCTGCACCACCTTCGATTCCGTCAACAGTACAAGGCATAATAAATGACATCATTATGCCTTTTTCCTTAAATCCTTCTGCAATCTCTGCAACTTGTCTAGAGGAACCATCTCCTCCTGCTACAAATACCCACTTGATATTTCTAGCTTTGCATTGTTCGATTGCATTTGCTTGAAGCTCAGGCTTTGTTAAATCCACACCTCTGCAAGTGCCAAAATATCCTCCATGAGCTTGTTCAACGGTTGCTTTTAATTCAGGTGTCCACTCCATAATGAAACGTTTTTCCAGTAGTGCTTCAAAAGAATATCTGCCAACATAAATATGGTTAAAGATATTCTTTTTCTTCACTTCGTCCATGATTGTCCGCAAAAAACAATTTGCAGAATCAACCAGTCCTCCACCATAAAGGAAGAGGCAATTGCCATTTTCTTTTTTCATAATAGTTCCTCCTTATTTCTAGTTATAAATTTCTAGCATACGAATTATATATCATTTAACATAAAAAGTCTAGCCTTTTTACTTATTTGACTAGACTTTTTTTGATTTGTATACAAATTATGTTCTATACTTCTTTTTTATTTACATATACTTTATCCATTACCTCATCTGGATAATGATTATCTATAAAAATTTCTACTTTATTTCTAGGTGGGATTTGATTTTTCCTAGCATCTTGTCTCATACCAGCAATACAAGATATCACAATATCAAATATCATAAATACAAGTAGACCATATGTAACAAATCTTGCAAATTTGTTTTCTAGAAAAATATCTAATTTATCTACCCATGGAAATACTAGTTTCAAATATATTACACTTATTAGTCCCCAAAAGAAACTATATAGTAGTGAAGTTCTTCCATTTATGTCTAATAGCATTCCAGAATAATCCCAAGAAATTGTTCCGAAAATAACTTCTTGTAAAAATGAAAAAATATATTCTAGAATTCCTCCTATAATCATACCAGCAAAAAATAGTTGAATTGGCTTTTTCACTTTACAAATTAGTAAATAATATGCAACTGCGCCAACTCCATATACTTGTATAAATGGTCCATATATCAGTCCTTTTCTAAAAACTAACATTTTATCCATTAGTAGTCCATAGACAATTTCTATAAAAAATCCAAAAATACTTCCAATGAAAAATATTAAAAATATTTTCAATATTTTACTTCTTAGTTCTCTCATATTTTTCCCCTTAATTTTTATATGTATTATTATATATCATATTATGAAAAATAGGAAGTATTTTATAAAATTTTATTTCTTGCACAATAAATGTAATTGTGTTAAAATTTTGGTGAGGAGAAAATTTATGTTAAGAATTACAATTAAAATTAGAAAAGATTTAACTGAAAATGAATTGAAGGAAGAAATTTGCGATAAATATAATATGATTATTTCTGATATACAGGATTGGAAAATTATTAGAAAGTCTATTGATGCACGTAATAAGGAAGATGTTCATTATGTGTATATTGTAGACATAGAAATTAAGCAAGAAAAAAAATATAGCAAAATGAAAAATGTTCAAGTTATAAAAAAACAACATATTCCTTCTTTAAATTTAAATATTTCACACAAAAAAAATATAAGACCAATTATAATAGGATGTGGACCTGCAGGGCTTTTCTGTAGCTTAGCATTTATCGAAAACGGTATCTTGCCTATTATTATCGAACAAGGAAAACCTGTAGAAGAACGTCAAAAAGATATTTCTCAATTTACTAAATCAGGTATATTGAATCCACTTTCCAATATTCAATTTGGTGAAGGTGGTGCTGGTACTTTTTCTGATGGTAAATTGACTACTAATATCAATTCTCCATTTTGTCAAACTGTACTGGAAACTTTTGTTAAATTTGGAGCTCCAAAAGAAATTTTGTATAATTCTAAGCCTCATATTGGAACAGATTATTTGATAACCATTTTAAAAAACATGCGAGAATATATTTTATCACATGGTGGAACTATTCTTTTTAATCATAAATTTATTGATTTTAAAACTAATAATAGTAGTCTTAAAAGTGTTGTTTATGAAAATGTTATTACAAAAGAAACTTTCGAATTAAATACTGATACTCTTATATTAGCAATTGGTCATAGTAGTAGAGATACATTTTATAAACTCTATGATAGAGGAATTTTTCTTGAGCCTAAGAATTTTTCTGTTGGACTACGAATTGAACATCTAAGGCAAGATATTGATATTGCACAATATGGTACTATCACAAAATTACATCTACCACCTGCTGATTATAAACTGGCATATCATTCTCCTAATAGTAATCGTTCTTGCTATACTTTTTGTATGTGTCCAGGTGGAACAGTAATAGCCTCTTCTAGTGAAAAAAATACCATTGTTACAAATGGTATGAGTACCTTTTTACGAGATGGTATAAACTCTAATAGTGCTATTTTAGTTAATGTCACACCTTCAGATTTTATATCCAATTCTCCTTTAGCCGGAATTGATTTTCAAAAAGATTTAGAATTGAAAGCATTTATGTTAGGTGGCTCTAATTATTATGCACCTGTTCAACGTGTAGGTGATTTTTTAAAAAATACTGCTTCTACATTTATTGGAAAAGTAAAGCCAAGTTATAAACCAGGAATTACACTTTGCAATCTTAATAATATTTTACCTGATTTTGTTTCTGAAACATTAAAACAGGCTATTCCATATTTTGGAACAAAATTATCAGGATTTGATAATCCTGATAGCATATTAACAGGAGTTGAAACAAGAAGTTCTTCACCTGTCAAAATTATACGAAATGAACACTTTACAAGTAATATCGATGGTATTTATCCTTGTGGAGAAGGTGCTGGTTATGCTGGTGGAATTATGACAGCAGCTATTGATGGGATAAAATGTGCTCTAGCTTCTCTATCAGATATTCAACCTCTTTTATAGTATTAAAGTCACCAAAGGTAACTCTTAATGCTCCTGATGCTAGTTCTGGTGGAATTCCAATTGCTGATAATACATGTGATGGAGCACTACTTCCTGAAGAACATGCTGAGCCTCCTGATGCGCAAATTCCTTCTGCATCCAATTTTAATAATAATTCTCCTGAGTCAATATTTGGAAAACAAACATTACAGTTTCCTGGCAATCTATTTTCTAAACTTCCATTTATATGACATTCAGGGAATTTTTTTCTTATTTGTTCAAAAAAGAAATCTCTCATTTGTTTTAGTTTTTTTACATAAGTTTCCATATCTTTTTCAGCTAATTCGCAAGCCTTTCCTAAGGCTACAATTTCAGCAACATTTTCTGTACCTGCTCTTTTGTCTTTTTCTTGATGTCCTCCATCTAAAAATTTATATAATTCAATACCTTCTTTTACATATAATGCTCCTATTCCTTTTGGTGCATATAGTTTATGTCCAGAAAGTGATAGCATATCTATTCCCATGTCTT
>CANQOU010000057.1 GCA_947625565.1 uncultured Clostridia bacterium | reverse complement strand
ACAGATAAAGTATGGTTTTATGATATGACAGCAGATGGATTTAGTTTAGATGACCAAAGACAACCTGTAAAAGAAAATGATATACCAGATATTATAAATAGATTTAACAATAGAAATTCAAAAGAAGAACAGGAAAGAGCAAGAACTGAAAAATCATTTTTTGTACCAAAAGAAGAAATTGTAAAAAATGGGTATGATTTATCTATTAATAAATACAAAGAAATTGTGATAGAGAAAAAAGAATGTGAAAGACCAGAAGTTATTTTAAAATATGTAATGAAAATGGAAAAAGAACTTCAACAAAAATTGAAAGAGTTAGAGGAAATGTTGTAATGAAGGAAGTAAAATTAGAAGATATATGTGACATAATAAGTGGATATGCATTTAAAAGTAAAAAATATGTTGACTCTGGAATTAGAATAATAAGAATAACGAATGTAAAAAAAGGATTTATAGATGATAGTGATCCTAAATATTATGACATTAGTCAATTTAATAATTTAAAAAATTATATGTTAAAGGAAAATGATTTGTTAATTTCTCTTACAGGAAATGTAGGAAGAGTAGGATTGATAAAAAAAGAACTTTTGCCAGCAGGCTTAAACCAAAGAGTTTGCTGTTTAAGAATAAAAGATAATAAAAAAATAAATATAAAATATTTATATTGCTGCTTAAACAATAGTAAATTTGAAAAGAAGTGTATAAATGAATCAAATGGAATAGCACAAAAAAACTTAAGCACGGAGTGGTTAAAAGGATATTGCATTACTATTCCAGAATTAGAAGTGCAAAATCAAATATCTAAAGAAATGGAACAAATTCAAGAAATAATAAATATAAGAAAAAAACAAATAGAAAAATTAGATGATTTAATTAGATCTCAGTTTGTTAAAATGTTTGAAGACTGTAAAAATGTAGACTTGATAGGAAATAGAATATCAATTTGTAGAGGAGCTTCACCAAGACCAATTAATCAATATATAACAGAAAATGAAAATCGGAATTAACTGGATAAAAATAGGAGATGTAGATGAAAACTCTCTATATATAAAAAAAACAAAAGAAAAAATTACAGTAGAGGGAGCTAAAAAGTCTAGATATGTAAAAAAAGGGGATTTTATACTTTCTAATTCTATGAGTTTTGGAAGGCCTTATATTTTAAATATTGATGGATGTGTTCACGATGGATGGCTAATTATGTCTGATTTTATAGATAGCTTTAATCCATTATATTTATATTATGCTATTAGAGATGATGATATTCAAAATCAATTTATTGGTAAAGTTAATGGTGCAACAGTCAAAAATTTAAATAGTAATTTAGTAAAAAATACTTTTATAAAAATACCATCAATGGAACTTCAAGATAAATTTGCAGTGCTTGTGCAACAAATTGATAAACAAAAAATTGAATTACAAAAAAGTCTAGAAGAAATGCAAAAACTGCAAGAAAGTTTAATAAATAAATATTTTATATAGCAGAAAAATTATTATAGACAAAAAATTAGAAAATATAGAAAGATGTAATAATGTAAAAAAAGAGAATTGTTACAAACACTGATATCAAAGAATATAACTTATTTCATAATTTTAAGAATTACATTATAAGGGAATAGATGTAGCAATTCACATATACAAGCATCATTAAGAAATTTAAATAGATGGAGATAAATATATGTCAAATTTTAATTTTTTAAAAGAAACGCAAATATTTAAAAGCTTTGCAGATGCTTCAATTGAAGCAGAAAAAGGAATAGGATTAAACACAGTAACATGTAGTATTTTAAGTAGAAGAGCATTAGAACTTGCAGTAAAGTGGCTATATGCAAATGATATGGATTTAAAGATGCCATACCAAGATAATATATCAACATTAATCCATGAAAGTTCATTTAGAAATATATTAGATGCAAGACTATTTCCACAAATTAAATATATTGTAAAACTAGGAAATTTTGCTGTTCATAATAATAAAAAGATAACTAGACAAGAGGCAGTAATGTCTTTGAAGTATCTGTTTAATTTTATGCAATGGATATCATATTGCTATGGACAAAGCTATCAAGAATTAAAATTTGACGAAAGCATTTTGCCTAAAGAAAATTCTAACATTTTAGTAGCGAAAGAAAAAGAAAAACTATATGAAGAATTAAGTAGAAGAGACCAAAAATTAGAAGAAACAATAAGGGAAAATAATGAATTAAGAAAACAAATAACGGAAAATAGAGATAATAAGAAAAATATTTACAATTTTAAAGTAGAAAATATATCAGAAGCGGAAACTAGAAAAAGATACATAGATTTAGAATTAAAACTTGCTGGATGGGATTTTGATGAAAATATAACAGAAGAGTATGTAGTATCTGGAATGCCAAATAATGAAGGAATAGGACGAGCAGATTATGTATTATTTGGACAAAATGGATTGCCACTTGCAGTTGTAGAAGCAAAGAAAACAAGTGTAGATGCAAGAGTGGGACAAAATCAAGCTAAATTATATGCAGATTGCATTGAAAGAGAGAAAAATCAAAGACCAATTATTTATTATACAAATGGATATGAAATATACATGTGGGATGATAAAGAATATGCACCAAGAAAAGTTAATGGATTCTATACACAAGAAGAATTACAATTACTGATAGATAGAAGAAAAAGTAAAAAAAGTCTAACACATGCATATATAGATCCAAATATAGCTGGGAGAAAGTATCAATTAGAAGCTATAAAAAATGTATGTAAAACCTTTGAAGAAAGACACAGAAAAGCACTTCTTGTTATGGCTACTGGTACAGGGAAAACTAGAACAGCAATATCAATATCTAAAATATTAGCAGATCAAAATTGGGTTAAAAATATATTATTTTTAGCAGATAGAACTGTACTTGTAAAACAAGCAAAAAATAATTTTAAAAAATTATTGCCTAATGTATCTAGTTGCAACCTGTTAAACACTAAAGATAATCCAGAAGATTCAAGAATAGTATTTTCAACATATCAAACCATGATAAATAGTATTGATGAAATGAAATCTAAAACTGGAAATAAATTATTTACTCCAGGACATTTTGATTTAATCATTGTGGACGAAGCTCATAGAAGTATATATAATAAATATCAATCAATATTTGAATATTTTGATGGTTTAATTGTAGGACTTACAGCAACACCTAGAAGTGATGTAGACAAGAATACATATCGTTTTTTTGAAATAGAAAACGATGTACCTACATATACTTATGAATATGAACAAGCTGTAGAAGATAAATATTTAGTAGAATATCATTCTATACGTACAAGTACGGATTTCATGGACAGAGGAATTAAATATAATGAATTGTCTAAAGAAGAAAAAGAACAATATGAAAATTTATTTGAAGAAGATGAAGTACCAGAAGAGATAGAAGCTTCTGCGATAAATAGCTGGTTATTTAATAGAGATACAATTAAAAAACTTTTAGAACTACTAATGGAAAAAGGAATAAAAGTTGAAGGAGGAGACAAACTCGGAAAAACAATTATATTTGCTAAAAACCATAGACATGCACAAAAAATAGAAGATGTATTCAATGAATTATATCCGTCATACAAAGGGGAATTTGCAAAGTTAATTGATAATCAAGTTAAATATAATGGGGATATAATAGATGACTTTTCAAAGAAAAATGATTTTCCTCAAATAGCAATATCAGTTGATATGTTGGACACAGGAGTAGATATTCCAGAAGTAGTAAATTTAGTATTTTTCAAACCAGTAAAATCTAAAATCAAGTTTTGGCAAATGATAGGAAGAGGCACAAGACCATGCAAAGATTTGTTTGGAATAGGGCAGGATAAAAAAGAATTTTATATTTTTGATTATTGCAAGAATTTTGAATTTTTTTCTGTAAATGAAAATGGAAAGGAAATAACATCTCAAATAAGCCTTACAGAAAAAATATTGAGACTTAAACTAGATTTGATAGTTGAACTGCAACATATGAAATACCAAATACAAGAAAAATTTAAACAATATAGAGAATCTTTAATAGACGAATTTATTGGAGAAATTGAAAAATTAAATAAAGACAGCTTTATTATAAAGGCTAAACTATATTATATTGATCAATTTTCAAAAAGAGAAAATTGGAATTATTTGTCTATATTGGATTCAACAAATATAAAAGAAAACATTATACCTATTTTGTTAGCATCAAATGAAAATGAAGATGCTAAGAATTTTGATAATTTGTTATATAGCCTACAAATGAAAAAAATAAAAAATCAAAAAACAAAAAGAATAGAAGAAAATATCTCTAATCTAGTAGCTGAATTAGAAAAATTAGGAACAGTGCCAAAAGTAATAGAAAAGCAAGAACTGATTTTAAAAGTAGCAGAAACTGACTATTTAAGTAGAGCAAATTTCTTTGATATTGAAAAAATAAGAGAAGAATTAAGAAATTTGATTCAATATATAGATCCTTATACTAAACCACCTATTTATTCAGATTTTGAAGATACATTGATGGATATTAGTGAAGAGAATGTACATTTAAGTAGTGAAAACAACATTATTATTTATAAGAAAAGATTAAGTAATTATTTTAATAGTAATTTAGACAATATTGTTGTTTGGAAAATAAGACATAATGAAAAAATAAATGATGCGGAGAAACAAGATTTAGAAAAAATATTATTTGAGGAACTAGGAACTAATAAAGAATTTCAATATGCATATGGAAACAAAGGAACAATAGAAGTAGTAAGAAACATAGTAGGATTACATCCATCTACTGCAAGTGAAATTTTTTCAAAATATATAGATGAAAATCAATTAAATATGAAACAAATTCAATTTGTTAAGTTATTAATTGATTATGTTATAGAAAATGGTACAATTGATATGATTGCATTAACAGAAGAGCCATTTAGATCTCTAGGCGAAGTTGGAGATTTATTTGAAGATAATGTTAATATATTTATACAAATAAGAAAAGATATAGAAAGTATAAATGAAAATGCTAAAAATTAGCATCTAAATAACATTACAATAATAATAAAGAATTAAGAGCAACCTAAAAGAATGTCCTCTATTCAATACAGAGAACATTCTTTTTAATAGTTTAATTATATTGATTTATTTTTAAAATTCATTTCATACAGATCTTTTTTATTTTTCTAGCCAATTTTTTCCATCTACAACTCTTGCCACTATCATAGAGGATACTGTATCTCCTGTTACATTTAACATTGTTGCTGGTGCATCTATTATTGTTGCAACAATTGTTAGTATTGGTAATGCTGCTACTGGATACCCCATCATTGTAATGATAAGCATTTCTGAAATAGTTCCTCCGCCTATTGGTACTGCTGTAACTAGTAAGTTTGCTAATAATGCTATTCCTAATACTCCCATTACATCTCCTACTGTTGCTAAACTTGTTCCAAATAGACATACTAAAAACATTATTTTAAATATAGAACCTATAATAGAACCATCCTTATGAAAACTTGTTCCAAGAGGGATTGTTGTTTCTGCAATATCTTCAGATACTCCCATTTTTTTAGTACACTCAATATTAACTGGAATAGATGCAGCACTTGAACAGGTTGCTAGTGCTGTTACTGTGGAAGGTAATACATTTTGCCAGAACTTTTTAATTCCATTTTTTCCACCTGCTATCCATGCATAAAATGTGTAGATTATAAAGTAAAATGCAACAGCTACAATCGTATAAATAACAAATGTTTTTAAATATCCCACTGCGATAGATGTTCCAAAGCTTCCTACAAAAGATGCAAAATAACAACCTAAACCAATTGGTGCATAATACATTATAATTTTTACTATATTTCCTACAACAATATTTGCAGACTCTAGCAATTCTTTTACTGGTTCTGCCTTTTCTCCCGCCATATTAACTGCTACACCGCACATTATAGAAAATATTAAAAGTGCAATGATGTTGTCTTTTGATAATAACTTAGAAAAATCATTTACAGTCAATAAATTGACTGTCCTTTCTGCTATTGTCATTTCTTCTTCACTATCTGCTACTTCTTCTCCACTTTCTGTTTCTAAGCTTTGTTTAATTACTTCTCCATCTTCTGTATCAACAAGTTTTACAAAGTATGTGCTTGCAAATCCTATCAATACTGCTATAATAGAGGTTACAACAAATACAGCAACAATCGTAATAATGATTTTACTTAATCTTTTTGGCGTTTTCATTTTTGTAATGGATGTTGTAATTGTTAAGAATATAAGTGGAATGATGATAACCAATAATAGGTTGATGAAGATGTCACCTAATGGTTGTAAGATAGCTGCTTTTTCTTGGAATATGATTCCAACAATTGCACCAACAATGATTGCAGCTAAAAGAATCAATGTTGATTTGTAATTTGAGAAAATTTTTTTCATAATACTACCTCTTTTCTAAAGAAAGGTAACTAGAAATATAATTATATTTCTAGGATTTGTTTTTATTATATATGATTTAATTTTACTTTTCAAGGTGTTTTTTCATTTTTTGCTTTTGAAATACTTCATATATGGTAAATGCTGCTATACCTATCGAAATTATGCATAATATAATTTCACCTATAATTTGATTTTGCATGGCATCCTCCTATATTAAAGTGTATGCTATGCATTAAAAAAATATTTACTATATATTATATAATAGTTAAAATATGAAGATATTGCTCTAAAATCCTATAATTTCCTGATATACTTCTATTGCGAAATTATCTGTCATACCAGAAATATAGTACAAAATACATTTGCAAAAATCAGATTTATTATCAAAAGAAAATAGTATAGCATTTTTTAAATTGCCACGATTTTCAATAGGATAATATTGTTTTACGAAATCTATAAAACTATTACCTAATATAGGATATGTAGAAGAAAGATTTCCTAAACTACTTAATAAGTTATCACTTGAATAAGAAGACTTAAGAAGATTATATATTTCACTTAAAACAACTTCAAAATATCGCGTAGAACGTTGAAGTCTATCTGAAAAATAAATATTTTTATAATTAAAAGTTTTAATTTGATTAAGTAAATTAACAGCATTTTCAGAAAAACATAAACCTTTTTCAGGACTAGAATTGGTACATAAATCATAAATTAAATCATGAATAACATTTGTATTATTCAAATTTTGATTTGTGTCAAGCCCTAATAAATCATACAAATTTTTTAACTTAGAATCCAAAATTCCAACAGTAATTGCATCTTCTATATCACGCAAGACATAAGAGATTTTATCTGCTATTTTAACAACGCAAGCTTCCCAAGTATATGGTGCAAATTGATTAGGAT
>CANQOU010000056.1 GCA_947625565.1 uncultured Clostridia bacterium | reverse complement strand
ATAGAAGTTTATCATTCTGTCTATTGTTTCTGCGCAAGATTTTGTATGTAATGTTCCTATAACTAAATGTCCAGATTCTGCCATTTCTATTGCTGCTTCCATTGTTACTTTATCTCTAATCTCTCCTATAACTAATATGTCGCAGTCCTCTCTTAATGAGTTTTTAACACCATCACTAAATGTTAGAGCATCTTGTCCTTTTCCTACTTCCTTTTGTATAATTAGAGATTTTTTTGAAGTATGTCTAAATTCTACTGGGTTTTCTAGTGTTAATATCTTTCTGTTTTGTGTTTCGTTTATATCATTTATTAGAGCATTTAATGTTGTTGTTTTACCAGAGTTTGTTTTTCCTGTTACTAGAATTAGTCCTTGTGTTTGCTGTGTTGTTCTTCTAACAATATCTGGAACTCCTAGTTCTTCAAATGTAGGTAATTCATTTTTTATCAATCTTAATGTACATACAGGTATGTCAAAAGAATTTGATATATTTACCCTAAAACGAATTCCAGAATGTTCATATGATGTATCCAATTTTCTCGTATCGTGAAATACTGCATCTTTGTCCAGATTTCCTCTAACTAGGTAATCATATGCCTCACTCATATCTTCTGGGGTTAATTCTTCATATTCCTCCAATGCTGTTAATTCTCTTGCAATTCTTAGAATTGGCTTATTTCCACAAATTAAATGTATATCTGATGCATCTCTCTTAATGGCTGTGTCTAATATTTTATCCATATTTATCATAACTTCTCGTCCTTTCTTTTGTTTAATACATTACTATCTTTCTGTTTAATTCTTCTAATGTTGTAATACCTGCTAAAACTTTATTTATTCCATCTACTACAAGTGGTCTATATCCTAGTTCTAATGCCTTATCCCTTATTTCCATATTTGATGCCCCTCTTACAATTAGTTCTCTAATTCCATCTGATACATTTAATATTTCAAATATACCTATTCTTTCATAAAATCCTGTATTATTGCAGTAATCACATCCTACTGCTTCAAAAGTTTTCTTTCCGGTAAAGTCTACTTTTTCTCCGTATCTTTCCATTATTTTATTTATGATTTCTTTTTCTTCTTCTGTAAAATCTCTCTCTTTTCTACATTTTGGACATCCTTTTCTTACTAATCTTTCTGAAACTGATGTTGCTAAAATACTTCCGATATCATAATCTGATACTCCCATTTTTCTTAAACGGTTTATTACTTCTATACTATCTATTGTATGTATTGTAGATAAAACATAGTGTCCTGTTTGACCAGCTTGTATTGCTATTTCTGCCGTTTCTAAGTCACGAATCTCTCCTACTAAAATAATATCTGGGTCTTGTCTTAAAACTGTTCTTAAAGAATTAGAAAATGTTGCTTTTGGTCCAATTTCTATTTGGTTTAAACCATCTATACGAATTTCTACTGGATCCTCAATTGTTGTAATATTGATTTCTGGTCTATTTAGATAATCTATAATACTATATAAAGTTGTTGTTTTACCTTCTCCTGTTGGTGCTGCAATTATTGTTATACTATTTTTCTTGTTAAAGCTCTTACGTACGCTTTCATCATTTCCTGGGTAACCTAATTCAAATATGCTTCTTACATCTGTATTTTTCTTCAATAGTCTTAGCACGAATTTTTCTCCATATATGTTTGGTTGTGAAGATACACGGATGTTATAGTCTTCATATGATGTAATTCTACCATCTGGAGATTCTTGTTTTTCTTGGTGCATATTAGATATAGCTTTTAATCTTCCTATCAATTGTTGTTGTTTGTCTGGTTTTATATGTGTTGCAGTATACAGTTCTCCATCTATACGATAACGAACCCTAATTCCATGTTGTAATGGTTCAATATGTATGTCACTTGCACGGCTTTCTATTGCAGTTCTAATTATGCTATCTACAAGTTTAGTTGACGTTGTATCTTCTGTGTTTTCAATCTCGTCTGTCATTTTACCATCTAATAGTGCTAGAATTTTGTCAATTTGTTGTGAAAATGTAACATATGTCTCCATTATAAGTCCTTTTTTTAGAACTAAAAGACGTATTTCTTCCATTTTTTTAGCCTCTATATTGTTTGGAAAACATACTTTTATTTTTCCGTTTGATATATCAAAAGCTACTGCTCTATTCCTTTTAGCAGTTTCTTTTGGTATATAATCTGTCATGTTTATTTTAACTTGGGAATTTGTCAATAAAATGCCTTTAGCACCTATTATTTCTGCAATTTCATTTATTAATTTTGTTGGTTCACATACATCTAGTTCATATAAAATATCTCCTAGCTTCATATCTGGGTGTTGTCTTTGGTATTGCAATGCTACTTCTATATCATGTTCTTTAACAACTCCTCTTTTTACTAATTCAACACCTATTGGTTGTTTTCTACGAATATCCATATATTTATTACTCCCTTCTTTTGTATCCTCTTTTTATTATACAATATTAAATCCGATTTTTATAGCTTTTTTCTTAATTACCAAAAATTACATATAAAATACTAAAGCATTTTCTTCTGTCTTAATAAATTTTCCTGTTGCAAATTGCACAGTTATTTTGATTTTTCCATTTTCTTCTTTTTTATCAAAATGACATAAATCTATATTGTCACATATTTCAATTTCGTTTCTATAAATTTTTCTTTCTTCTGCTATATATCTATATACATTATTATTGGAAAATCTAAGATATGAAATTACATTTTCTTCAAATCTAGTGTCATCTTTATACTGTGGGTCTCCATAATTTGCAACTTCTGCTACTTCATTTCCTTCTTCTTGTATATCTTGAACAAAATAATTTGTAAATGTTATATATTTTTCATAATCTTCGTTCTGTCTTAAGTTTTTACTTAGAATATTTCTAAAATATCCAGTCAATACAGTTAGTAAAGATATAGCGATAGTTATAATAATTACATAAACAATAATTGATGCTGTTGTTACTCCTTTTTCTTGTTTCATACTATTCCTCCCTAGATACAACAGTAGACAATTCAACTGTTTTTTCTTTATTTTCTTGTTTATATGAAATAACAACTGTTACTTTTTTTATCAATTCTGCTTTTTTATCAATATTTCCATCCATTTCTGCAAAATCTTTTATTTTCACATTTTGATAGTATGGCGTTGCATTTCCTTCTCCATCCAATATATAGCCATTTTCTAAACCTTTTATTCCCTCTATCTTAGTTGCCCCTGCCTTTGGAAATTTGCTAAAGTCTTGTCCTTTTGCTATTTCTATAGCCTTTATTGCATAATATAAAGCATCTGTCTGTCTTTCTAACTCAGCATTAGTTTTTGTTAATGTACCAGATATAACAGTTAAAATTGCAACAAAAATAGTAATTAAAATAACGGCTACTATAACATCTGCTGTTGTTATTCCTTTTTGATTATGAAAAAATTTTTTCATGTTTTAATTCCTTCCTTTATTATAGAAGATATTGATTTTGAAACAATACATATATCATAAATGCAATATTTGAAATTCCTAATATGTATCCTACACATATACTTTTATAAAAATCATTTCTTTTTGGATTTTTTCTGTTTTGCACTTTCTTTATTAGTAAATATATTAAAATTGATAATGAAATTGTAATAACTGTTAATGCTGTAACTCTTATTCCTGTAAATATTGCCATTGTTGTAATAGTTATCAATATTCCATATATATATTTATTTTTTGCATATTTTTTTAATGTTATATTACTTAATATTATAAAGATTGTATAGCAAATTAAATATATGCCATATCTATAGATACTAGTATGGTCTATTATATATAGATATATCATATATATAATTCCAATAATAATTCCATAAAGTGTAACTCCTCTTTGTATCTTTCTATATTCTTTATCTATTCCAGCCATCAATACTACAAAAGTAAAATATAAAACTATGAAAGCAAAATCTATTATTTTATAAATTGTTAAATCATATGTTTTTATATTTAATAAATAAGCTAAAAGTACAAAAAATGCTCCTGATAAAAATTCTATTACAAAATACCTTGGTCTGATTTTTTCACCACAATATCGGCATTTTCCACCTAAAAATGCATAACTAAATAAAGGGATTAAATCCCAGAATCCTAATTTGTGTTCACAATTTGGACAATATGAATGTGTATGTAATATGTCTTCTGTTTTTGGTATTCTATAAATTGCTAATGTATAAAAACTTCCAAATGTTATTCCAATTGCAAATATAAATAAATATAGTATATATTCCATGTTTTTCATTCCCTTTATTTTTAAATTTTTAGGCATATACATTAGTAGTGTATATGCCTAAATTTCTTTTGCTTGATTTTTATTCACCAGCATCTACTGCTACAGCTCCCCATTTTTGTCCTTTGCTAAATTCTAGTTTTGCAGCATTTCCAGATGATACTATCTTAGTTTCAATAACAGGTGTGGCACTTTCTGTTTGGTTAGTTTCCTGTTGTCTTACTTCTGTTAATTGTATAATGATTTCTGTTTCATTACCTGTGATTGATTTCTTTTCACCTTCTGAACTAATATCCCCAGCTTTAGTAACAAATCTAGCATTGTCACTGAAATCAGGATTGCTCATCATATAATTAGCCACCCAAGCAACAGGTGTCCATTTAGGTGCATTTGGTGCTTCTGCTTGATTATTTACTGTATTTGTCACATATTTTGCATCATAATATGCACTCATAGCATCATCAAATGCTAAAGTTACTTTTTCTTCTGCATCAGAAATATTTGAATTGTTAACAGCTTGTGAACCTCTTGTCAAAAGTCCATTTTCTCCTGATAGAGATGCTACTGTTACACCTGCTAATATTAACAATACTATAATTGTTATAACTAATGCAATTAATGTAATACCTTTATTATTTTTTTTCATTTATTTTTCCTCCATATTCTTTTTAATTTTTATTGTCTGAATCAGACCATTTTCCAAACTTTGCAGAATTTCCACTAACTACAACGTCTACAGTGATTGCTTTACCATTTTCAGTTTGATTAGCGTTTTCTTCTTGTAAGCCTTCTAAAGTTATAGTGAATTTTTCTGTTGCCCCTGCACCACTAAGTTCACCTATTTTGGCAACACCCTCAAGTTCTTGTCCTGCCTTTATCATTTCCTTCATTTGAGCATTAACAAATGCTACAGCTGTTTGATTTTTTAATGTATTTGTTACATATTTAGCATCATAATATTCACCCATAATATTATCAAATGCTAATGTTACTTTTTCTTTTGCATCTGCTACGTTTGACCTATTAACAGCTTGAGAACCTCTTGTTAAAAGTCCATTTTCTCCTGATAAAGATGCTACTGTTACACCTGCTAAAATTAATAATACAATAATTGTAATAACTAAAGCAACTAATGTAATACCTCTTTGGTTGTTTTTCATGTGTTTTCCTCCTTTTCTTTTGAATAATTATATTTTTTGGTTATATTTGTTTACAGATATAACAAATATAATATTGATAACAAATTTATTTTGTTCCTTTGTCTGGATAGTAATTTGTTGAACTGCTTCCACTATTTGTTCCTGAGTTATTAGTTGAAGAACTATTAGTTTGCCCAGAGCTTCCTGAACTTGATGAACCAGTTGTACCAGTTGAACCTGACGTATCTGTGCTTGTCTGTTCACTTTCTATTGATGCAAATGGATTTTTCCTTCCTGCATTATATTCATTCACTTTTTGATAATTCTTTAAATCTGTTGCAGTAACTTCATAAGTTAAAACTACTGATTCACTATCTGTAGCTTTTTTCTCGTCAAGTGCTATTTTTGTATCTTCTGCTGCTACATATTTTACATCCTGTGGTATAACCTTATTCATTGGAACATAATCATATAGTAAAACACCTAACAGCAAAATTATTGCAAAAATTAACAATAAAATTATAATTATTTCTTTTAGAATTGATTTTGTCATAATAAACTCCTTTTCTTAAAACCTGTTGGTTTTAATCTTCGTCTTTATCCTTATCGTTCATTTTATTTAAGCCTTCTTGTATTTCGTTAATAACTGATTTATCTTCTGCGTTTTTATCACTTTTTTCTTCTGTATTTTTATCTGTTGCATCGGTTTTCTCAGATGTTTCTTTTGCTAAACCTTGAATTGCAATATCTTTTGTTTTGAATGTAGCTACAACTGTGCCATCTTTTGAACCTTCTTGTGGAATCATTTTAAAATCTTCAATTCTAAATCCTAGCTCTGAGTCATCCTCTAAATCTGAAAGGTATAAAGCTACTCCTACATAAGTGCCTGTAACTTCAAATTCTATTGTATAATAATTAAAATCCTCATCTTTTGCTGGTTTCAATGTTCCATTTGTCAAAGCAAATTTTGCATCTAATCCCTCATCTGTTGCTAATCCACCTAGCTTTGTCCATAATTTTTCTATTGTATATTTTTGCTTTTGCACAGATGCAGATACTTCACTTTCTGTGCTAACTGCAACCATATCTTCATATTGTTCTTTTTCAGTATTCATATCTTTCAAATCTTTCTGTATTGTTGCTAACTGATTTGGATAATCTGTACTTGCAAGCTTGGTAGCTTCTGTTATTTTCTTATCTAATTTCTCGTCCTCTGCTTTAATTTCTTGTATTCCTAAAATTGTAAAATTTCCTATGTGTATGCCTCTTAATATTGTAAATATTGTTAAAATACACATTAAAACAATTACTACTAATATAAATAATTTTTTCATGGCAATTCTCCTTCAATATTGACAGTTATCATATTGTTTGATTTTTGTCCTATTGCAGTAAGGACATTTGTTAAAATATTTTCTGTTTTTATTGCACTAATCAAGAACGCAATTTGTTCATATTTTGAAGATTGTACTGAAATCTTTATATGATTTGTATCTGTGTTTTCAACATATGTTAACATTGCTCCTTTTGGCATAACATTCATTAGTTGATTTAATAATCCTGGAATTACTCCTCTTACTCTATTTTTTTCGTCTATTCTCTTACTAATTTCTTCTAGGTTCTTTATTTTGGTTACATAGTTATTTTTCATTTCTTTAATTACATTATCGTCAGCATCTGCTAAAGCAATTTGCTTCTTTGAATTTAAAATTGATGCATCAGCTTCTTTTAATTTTGTATTAAATCCATTTTTTAGAACTATCGAGAATGCACTATATACAACTAATAAAATCAAAAATCCTGCTACAGCATTTAATAGTCTTTTTTCTGACCTATCTAGCGGTTCGTGTAAATCATTTGTTAGTAATTTTCCTTTTTTTGCTTGTAAGCCTTCTTTTCCACCAATTTCAATTTTTAGAAAATCTTTTAATTTATTATTAGTTGTATTATGTCTAAAGTTCATTCCAGCAACGCCTTCGCCCAATCCCATATTAGCTATTGCAATAGCTGAGTTAACTTCTATATAATCTT
>CANQOU010000055.1 GCA_947625565.1 uncultured Clostridia bacterium | reverse complement strand
TCATAAAATGTAAAATGTCTTTTTCCTTCATTCATAGCAAAATTTTTTCTTATTATGTTTTTTTCTTTCCACATTTTAGCTACTTCTTTTTCCATTCCTGCAAAACCATTTTTTAATTCTACTTTTTTGTACATATGTACATTCCCCCTTA
This sequence comes from uncultured Clostridia bacterium, assembly GCA_947625565.1. Lineage (GTDB taxonomy): Bacteria > Bacillota > Clostridia > TANB77 > CAG-508 > CAG-269. Next base: position 7,313 of record CANQOU010000055.1, on the reverse strand, counting down.
TTAAAAAACAAATAAAGCCATTGCATCCTATATTTTAGGACGAAATGGCTTGAAATTCCGCGGTACCACCTAATTTAGTAATTTTTAAATTACTCTCTTATTTATCTTTAACGCAGATTTACGTCTAAACTTATTAGGATAAAATCTTTTCAGTTTAGAAACATAAGGTGATAACAAATTATTTTTACTTACCAAATTCTCAGCAAACTTTGGCTCTCTGTTAGATATTATATAATTTGTGTTGTCCTTATTACGTTTTTATATTTATATATTATATCACGTTTTTTTTATTTTGCAACATATTTTTGATATTTTTTGTAAATAATAAGTTAAAATTGCAAGTTAAGGAGTTTTTATGAATCAGATTTTAGCAAATGTAAAAATTGAACTAGAAAAAGAAAAGAAATACCATTTTAAATATTTCTTTATTTTTTCTATCAGTATTCTAGCTTTACTTTTTGCATTTTTTATATTTACATTATACCGTTCTGGTTTGGACAATAAATTGAGTGAACAATTACAATATAATTATGAAACAATGCAATTATATGCATCTAGTAATTCTAATTCTTATACAAATTTAGAAAATAGTAATTATTACACTAGGAAATTTATTATTGGTAAAATTGAAATTCCAAAATTAGAAATTTCTTATCCTATTTTTTCTATGTTAGATGATGAATCTTTAAAAATATCACCTTGCATTTTTTATGGGAAAATGCCACCTGAAAATGGAAATTTATGTATTGCAGGACATAATTATAATAATTCAGAATTTTTTAGTTCTATTGAACAACTAAAAAAAGGAGATACAATCAATATTTATGATATGAATAATCATAAATATTCTTATTCTGTTTTTAATAATTATGAAGTAAAAACAGATGATTTATCTCCTATATATTCTATTTATTCTAGGCATGAGTTAACTCTCGTTACCTGTAATAATTTTAATAATCAGCGCATTATTATAAAAGCATCATATTAAACATTTTTCCAGAACCATTCTAAGCTATCATCAATAGTTTTCTTTCCTTTTTCTTTTGCTTCAATATCATCTACCCATAAATATCCAAAAAATGATATTCCAACAAAAATAAAATCTACTGCTAAGCAAGTTGACAATGTTCCTGTTAAATTTCTAAATTCTTCTTGTAATGTAAATAATTGAGCACCATGTACTATTAATAAAATTAATGCGGCAAATAAAGGTATTGCTGCTATATAACTTTTCTTTAGTTCCTGTGATAGGAAAAGTAATAAAATAATTGCAGTTAGAAGTAAAATAAGCGTTAATGGATTTGCTATATTAAAAACATACATAATAATGTTTCCCCTTTCTCTTTTGTTACAAATATATGATAGCACTTATTTGCTAAACATTCAAGTGTTTGACTTTTACATTTTAGTTACATTTTTATTTCAATTTTGTTACAGTCATTGTAATTTTTTTTCAATTAGTTTAGCAATTTCTCCGAGCTTTTTCTGTAATATATTCTTGATTTTCTCCTTCTATCATAACTCTTACAAGTGGTTCTGTGCCAGATGGTCTGATTAGAACTCTACCATTTCCTGCAAATTCTTCTTCTAATTTATTGATTGCTTCTTTTATTTCTTCGTCTTTTTCATAGTCATATTTTTTATCTGTTGATACTTTCGCATTTACTAATACTTGTGGGTATAGAGTTACAATATTTGCTACTTCTGATGCAGGTTTATTGGCTTCTAAAATAGCTTGAATTAGCATTATTGATGTTAATATTCCATCTCCTGTTGGATTATAGTCTAATAAAATAATATGTCCTGATTGTTCTCCACCTAGGCTATGTCCTCCTTTTTGCATTTCTTCCAATACATATCTATCTCCAACTTTTGTTTGCAATAAATTTAATCCATTTTCTTTTGCAAATTTATGTAGTCCGAGGTTACTCATAACTGTAGCAACAATTGTATCATTAGCAAGTTTGCCTTGTTTTTTTAGGTATTGAGAAATGATAGCCATTATTTTATCTCCATCAATTTCTTCACCATTTTCATCAACAGCTAGACATCTATCTCCATCTCCATCATATGCAAATCCCATGCTTAATCTATTTTCAATAACATATTTTTTTAGCATTTCTAAATGTGTTGAGCCACAGTTTTCATTTATATTGATTCCTGTTGGTGCATTATTGATAATTTGATATTGAATTCCTAATGCTGTAAATACTTTTTCTGCTACTTTATATGTAGCACCATTTGCTGTATCTAGTCCAATAACAAAATCTATTCTATTAAGTGATTCTATTTTATTATCAAAGTTTTTCCTAAAAAAATAAACATACTCATCTAATAAATCTTCTCTATACTCTGACACTCCTATTTTGTCATTTACAGCTATTAGTTCTTGCATTTTGTCAGATTCCATAACTTCTTCAATTTCTTCTTCTAAGCTGTCTGGAATTTTAGTTCCTTTATTACTAAAAAATTTTATACCATTAAAGTCATATGTATTATGTGACGCAGAAATTACTACACTAGCATCTGCTTTTAATTTTCTAGTTAAATATGCAACAGCTGGAGTTGGTATAACTCCTAATAGTTTTACATTTGCTCCATAACTTAAAAAGCCTGCTACCATAGCACTTTCAATTAATGTTCCTGAAAGTCTTGTATCTCTTCCAATTAAAATTGTTGGTATATGATTTGTGTGTTTTGAAAATACATAACCAGCTGCTTTTGCAACTTTATACACTAACTCTGGTGTCAATTCCGTATTTGCAATTCTTCTTATACCATCTGTTCCAAAATATTTTCTCATAATTAACCTCATTTCTTTCAATTTGATGCCCATTTAATCATCTTAATGTCATTATATTTTTTCAATACTTCTCTATATTTTTGATATTCTTCTTCCCATAATTCTGTTGGTACTTTATCAAATGCATTAAATATTTTTTCAGCTTCAGCCAAATAAATTACTTGCTCTTGTGGTGACATATTCTGATATTGTTTGGCAAATCTATATAATTTATCTAGCATCTGGTTAGCATCAATAAACCCCCAGAAATCTTTTACTTTCATTCCTGCTAATTTGATTTGCATTACAGCAAAAGCTACTAATGCAAAAACTATAAAACTTAATAAATATATCATCAGTAAAATTGCTGACATTTTTTACACCTCTTATATCAGTTTTTTTTGCCATTTTTCATATTCTGCTTTTATTTTATTGGCTACTTCATTTGGTGTTAAGTTGGTTGTATCAATTACAAAATCATAATTTGACATGTCATCTTTTCTTATGTGGTACACTTGCCAATATCGTTCATTTTCTAAGTTATATCTTTCTATCATATCTGCTTTCTGTTCTTCAATAGTTGTAAAGTTTTCTGTTCCTTTACGTTCTAAATCTTCAAATGCTCTTTTTGCTGCAACATCAATATCTACTTTTAAATAAACTTTAAAAGATTCTGGGACAGCATACCAGCCCAATCTTGCATCAATAATAAAATTATCATTTACTTTTGCATATTCTGCTGCACTTTTTTCAATTTGTATATCAATTTCTGGATGTTTTGCTATATATTTATTGAAACTTGTTATATCTAGTCCCATTTCTTTTGCTAATTTTCTAGCATATTCTCCATTACGATAAATTCCATATCCTAAATCTTGCATTAGTATTTTTGAAACTGTTCCTTTTCCTGCTGCTAAATCACCTGCTAGAGAAATAATATTTTTTTTCATTTTTGTTTCATTCCTTTTCTGAATCATTTTGTTCTTCTGCATTTTCTCTTATTATTGTTACTTTTCCTTCTGCTATTTCATCTGCTGCCAATGTCACATTTGATTCTTCTTTTTTGTCTGTTAAAGGTGTTGCACCTTCTGATAATTGTCTTGCTCTTTTTGATGTTGCAATTACTAATTCATAACGATTTTCTGATTTTTTTAATAAGTCATTTACTGTTGGTTTTACCATCATTTTTAATTACCTACCTTTTTATTTTTCTTCTTTTTCCTCATCTAATATATTTGTCATTCCTGTAATGTCTTTATCTACTCTTCCAGCAACTGTTTCAGGTTGAACAGCTGAAAGTATTATATGTCCTGAATCCATAATTAAAACTGCTCTTGTTCTTCTTCCATATGTTGCATCAACTGCTGTTTTATTATCTTTGGCCTCTTGCACCATTCTTTTTATTGGTGCTGATTCTGGGCTAACAATCGCCACTATTCTTTCCGCAGAAACAATATTTCCAAATCCAATATTTACTAATTGCATATTCTTTCCTCCTATTCTATATTTTGTATTTGCTCTCTAATGTTTTCTAATTCTGTTTTGATGTCAACAACATTGTTAATAATCTCTAGTTTATTTGCTTTTGAACCTATTGTATTTGTTTCTCTGTTCATTTCTTGAATTATAAAGTCTAGTTTTTTTCCAATTGCTACTTTGTTATCATTATTGATAAATTTTCTAAATTGAGCCATATGACTTTTTAATCTTGTTAATTCTTCTTCAATCGAACATTTATCAGCAAAGATAACTACTTCTTGTGCAATCCTATTTTTATCAATTTCTTCTGTTTTTAATATGTCTTGTATTCTCTTTTCTAATTTTACTACATATTCCTCAATAAGTCCAGTAGAAATTGAAGATATTTCTTCTACTTTTTCTTGTATACTATCTATTCTAGTAATTAAATCTTCTGCTATTTTATTTCCTTCAAAGGTTCTCATTTCTATTAGTTTTTCTAGTGCTTCATTTGTTACTTGCAAAATATCTTCTTTTATTGTTTCATCATCTTGTTTTGATGTAATATTTAAAACATCTGGTAGTTTTGCAATATCTATAACATTGATGTTTTGTGATAAATTGTTTTCTTTTGCAAGGTCTTGCAATTGTTTAATATATAATTGAGCAATTTCTTTATTTATAGTAATTTCTTCATCTTGTGCTATATGATCGTAAAATGTAATATAGACTTCTAGTTTTCCTCTATTGATTTTTGAGGAAATTGCTTTTTTTATTTCTTCTTCTAAATAAGTAAACTGTTTTGGCATTTTTACTGAAATGTCTAAATATCTATGATTTACACTTTTTATTTCAATTTGATATTCTCTTTCATTTTTTATTAAATGGCTTTTGCCAAAACCTGTCATACTCTTAATCATATTATTCTCCTTTTTCTACTTTCTTAGCCACTTTTTTCTTTGTGTTTGTGGATTTTTGGGCTGGTGCTTTTTTATTATTAGAATTTTTCTTTGCTGTAGTAGTAGATTTCTTTGTTTTAGTTTCTTTTTGTTCTAATTCTTTTTTGTCTGTTTTTTCTTTACTAGTTGTTGAAGATTTTTTATTAGTTGATTTTGAACTTGAGCTTTTTTTATTTGTTGTTTTTTTGGCTGTTGCTTTTGTTGTTTTCTTTTTTGGCTGTTTATTTTTTGTTTTTTCTTCTTTAGTTATTTCTTCCTTTACATTATCATTATTTTTTGTTTTTTTGCTTGCCTCTTTTTTTATTGGTTCTTCTTTTTGTACTATTTCTTTTACATCACTTAAATTATTTAATAGTTGTTTCCTTCCTTTTGTATATATGATTATAGCTTTTAATGTGCAATAACTAGCAAAAATATATGCACTTGCTCCCAAATAGATTGAAAAATCAAATCCATATTTTTTTGTAATATATTGAATAGATAAAGAGTGAATTGATAATATAAAACATTCAATTGCTGTTGCCACTCTTACTCCTTTGTCTTGGTTGTATGCTTTTTCTATAAAGAAAATACCTGCTAACATAAAAATTCCTGCAAAAACCTGAATGTCTTTTTCTAATCTTTCCATTATCATTCCTGCTTTTGCTAACATCAATAAATTGAAATATATCATTGCAACAGTTGCAAATAAAATGCTATAGAAAATTTCATTTGTTGCTTCTTGAGATATTTTATTAGTATTTTGGAGCTTTTTATCTTTAAAATCTAATTTTATCATTTGTTTTTCTGTTTCTTCTTTTTCTACAGTTTGCACTTAAAATTCCTCCTATTTTTCAAATTCGTATATAATGTTACTTAATACATTTAATGCTACTGTTTCTGTTCTTAATATTCTATTTCCTAATGTAATAACTTTTGCGCCACTACTCTTTAGTTGTTCTACTTCTTTATGTTCTAGGCCTCCTTCTGGACCAATAACAATCCCTATTTTTAATTTTTTATTTTGTTCTTTTAGTAATTGTAATTCTGTTTTTAATGTATTATCTTTTTCTTCTTCATATGCTACTAATATGCTATCATATTCTGGTATAATATTACATATATCTAATATTTTCATACAGTTTTCAATTTTTGGTATTTTACTTCTGCCTGATTGTTTACTCGCTACTTCTGCAATTGTTTGCCATCTAGCAATTTTTTTGTCCTGATTTTTTAACTGTACAACACATCTTGCCATTTCTACTGGATATATGTTATATGCTCCTAATTCTACTGATTTTTGAATAACTAATTCCATTTTATCGCTTTTGGGTAATCCTTGAAATATACTAACTTCAATATTCGGCTCTGTGTTATTTTGTTCATATTTTATAATTTCACATGTGACTTTTTCTTCTGATATATTTTTTATTTCTGCTATACAATCTTTTTGGTTGTCTTTGATACATATAGGTAATGTATCTCCTACCTTCATACGTAATACATTTTTTATATGATTAATGTCTTTTCCTTGTATTGTTATCGTTTCATTATTTACTTGCTCATTATTGACAAAAAATTTGGGCATAGTTTTCTCCTTTTTAAAGTATGGATTGATTATATCATTATTTTATATTTTTTTCAAGTATTTTTAGCGTATAACAAAAAGGAGACATTTATTGTCTCCTTAATTTTAATAATTTTCTGCTTTTATTTCAAAATATGCTTTTGGATGTGAACATACTGGACAAATTTCTGGTGCTGATTTTCCAATTACGATATGTCCACAGTTTCTACATTTCCAAATTCTATCTCCGTCTTTACTAAATACTAACCCATTTTCTACATTTTCAATTAGTTTTTTGTATCTTTCTTCATGCTCTTTTTCAATTTTTGCAACTTCTGAGAATAAAAATGCTATATGGTCAAATCCTTCTTCTTTTGCTTCTTTTGCCATTCTATCATACATATCTGTCCATTCATAGTTTTCTCCATCTGCTGCTGCTTGTAAGTTTTCTAATGTTGATTTTATTTCTCCACCTTGTAATAATTTAAACCATATTTTTGCATGTTCTTTTTCATTGTCTGCTGTTTCTTGGAATATTGCAGCAATTTGTTCATATCCTTCTTTTTTT
>CANQOU010000054.1 GCA_947625565.1 uncultured Clostridia bacterium | reverse complement strand
ATTTGATATTGATGCAAATGGTATTGTTCATGTATCTGCAAAAGATATGGCAACAGGAAATAGTCAAAATGTATCAATTACAGCATCAACAAACTTAACAGAAGAAGATATTAACAAAGCTGTAAAAGATGCAGAAGCACATGCAGCAGAAGACAAGAAAAAGAAAGAAGAAATTGAAGTTAAAAATAATGCAGAAAGTTTAGTATATAATAGTGAAAAAACATTAACAGATTTAGGAGACAAAATTAGTGGTGAAGAAAAAGCAAAAGTAGAAACAAAAATTGAAAATACTAAAAAAGCATTAGAAACAAATGACACAGAAAAGATAAAAGAAGCAACAGAAAAATTGACAAAAGTATTTTATGAAATGTCAGAGCAATTATACAAAAATACAAATCCAAATGAAGCTTCAGGAACAGAAGCAAATGCAGATAATCAAGGTAATAATGGAGATAATGGAAATGTATATGATGCAGACTATAAAGTAGAAGATGATAAATAAATTGAGAGGAAAAAACAATGGCTAGTAAAAGAGACTATTATGAAGTGCTAGGGGTAAATAAAAATGCAACTGATGACGAATTAAAAAAAGCATATAGAAAATTAGCAAAACAATACCATCCAGATGCAAACCCTGATAATAAAAAAGAAGCGGAAGCAAAATTTAAGGAAGTAAACGAAGCCTATGAAACTTTATCAGACCCACAAAAACGAAGAATGTATGACCAATTTGGACCAGATGGACCACAAGGCTTTGGAGGAGCTGGTGGACCATTTGGAGGACAAGGAGGATATTATTCATATAATGGTTCAGGATTTGATGGATTTGGAGATTTTGGTGATTTAGGAGATATTTTTTCATCTTTCTTCACAGGGGGATTTGGTAGACAATCTACAAAAGGAAGACAGAATGGACCTAGAAAAGGTGCAGATTTGAACTTGCGAATGGATATAACGTTTGAAGAAGCATATCTAGGTGTAGAAAAAGAAATTGTAATAACTAGAAATGAAAAATGTAGTCATTGCCATGGAACAGGAGCAAAACCAGGTTCAAGTCCAATGAAATGTCCAAGTTGTCAAGGAACAGGACAAATCAGACAAGTACAGAATACTATTTTAGGCCAAGTACAAACAACTAGAACTTGTCCTGAATGTCATGGAACAGGAGAAGTTATTAAAGAACCTTGCGAAGTATGTAAAGGAAAAGGAACAGTTAGAAAACAACCTAAAATTAAAGTGCGTATACCAGCAGGAATAGATAATGAACAAACTGTAGCATTAAGAGGAGAAGGAGACCCAGGACAAAAAGGTGGACCTAATGGTGATTTATATATTACTATTAGAATAAAAAAACATAATATTTTTACAAGAAAAGGAAATCATGTATTAAGTGAGATTCCAATTACAATTACGCAAGCAACATTAGGAGCTGAACTTGAGATTCCAATGGTAGATGGAAGTAAGGAAAGCTATAAAATTCCAGAAGGAACACAAACAGGAACAAAATTTACTATACGAAACAAAGGATTCAAAAGTGTTAATTCTTCAATACAAGGAGACTATATTTTTACTGTAATTGTTCAAACTCCTAAAAAGCTATCAAAAGAGCAAAGAGATTTATTAACACAATTAGCAAAAACAATGAATGAACAACCACCAGTAAAAAAACGTGGATTGTTTGGATAATATGAAAGCTAGGATTTTAGTTATTTAAAATCTTAGCTTTTTTATGTGCAGATTTTTATATAAAAAATAGTAAATTGCTAGACATTGAAAGAAAAAAAAGATATAATAAGAATGTCAAAATATTAGAAAAGGATATGTCAAGTTAATGAAGAAAAAAATATTATTTATTTCTAGTACAGGTGGACATTTAGAAGAATTATTGCAATTAAAGCCTTTATTTGAAAAATATGACTATCATATTATTACAGAAAAAGATAAATCTAATATTGGCTTAAAGGAGGAATATGGTGAAAAGTTGTCTTTTTTACCATATGGAACAAGAGCTAAATTATTTACATATATTTTTAAATATTTATATTTATGTATAAAGACAGTTTATCTATATTTTAAAATACATCCAAAAGTAATTATATCAACAGGAACACATACAGCAGGACCAATGTGTGTTTTAGGAAAAATTTTTAGAAGTAAAATTATATATATAGAAACAATTGCAAATATAAATAAAAAGACTGCAACAGGTAGACTTATTTATCCAATTGCAGATTTATTTATTGTACAATGGGAAGAAATGTTAAAATTATATCCAAAAGCAGTATATGGAGGTTTAATATATTAAATGATATTTATTATGTTAGGAACACAAAATAATAGTTTCCACAGATTGTTAGAAGAAGTGGATAGATTGATAGAAAATGGTAGCATAACAGAAAAAGTAATTGTTCAAGCAGGATATACTAAATATGAAAGTAAAAATTTAGAACAATTCGGTTTAATATCAAAAACAGAAATTGGAAAATATCAAGAAAAGGCATCTTTAGTTATTACACATGGTGGTGGTGCATCTATTGTATCTTCATTAAAACTTGGAAAAAAAGTTATAGCAGTACCACGTAAACATCAATATGGAGAACATGTAAATGACCATCAAAAAGATATAGTAGATGCATTTACTAAAAAAGGATATATTATTGGAATAAATGATGTAGAAGAACTAGAAGAAGCAATCGAAAAAGCAAAAACATTTAAGCCAGTAGAATATAAAATGGATAATACTAAAATTTTAAATATAATAGAAAACTTTATTGAACAAATCTAGAAAATATCTAAAACTAGCAAAAGGAGAAATATATGGAAGATGAGAGATTGATTTCACCAGAGTTAGAAAATATAGGTGAAGAAAGATTAGAAAATTCTTTAAGACCTAAGACATTGGAAGAATACATAGGACAAGATAAAATAAAAGAAAATATGAAAATATATATTGAAGCGGCAAAAAAAAGAGGAGAAGCATTAGACCATGTTTTATTATATGGACCACCTGGATTAGGTAAAACAACTTTATCAAACATAATATCAAATGAAATGAATGCAAATATTAAAATTACTTCAGGACCAGCAATTGAAAAACCAGGTGATTTAGCAGCATTACTTACAAACTTGTCTGAATTTGATGTGCTATTTATAGATGAAATCCATAGACTTAGTAAAAGTGTAGAAGAAATTTTATACCCAGCTTTAGAAGACTATACACTAGATATTATTATAGGAAAAGGACCAAGTGCTAGGTCAATTAGGCTAGATTTGCCAAAATTTACATTGATTGGTGCAACAACAAAAGCAGGAGCATTAACAACACCATTAAGAGATAGATTTGGAATTGTTCATAGGCTAGAATTATATTCTGTCCAAGATTTAACAAAAATTGTTAAACGTTCTAGTAATATATTAAATGTAAAAATTGAAGAACCAGCAGCAGTTGAGATTGCAAGAAGGTCAAGAGGAACACCTAGAATAGCAAATAGAATATTGAAAAGAGTTAGAGATTATGCAGCTGTGTTAGGCAATGGAGAAATTGATTTAAAAGTTACAAAGCATGCTTTGAATAAGCTAGAAATTGATGAATTAGGATTAGACGAAATTGATAGAAAAATACTAGAAACTATGATTGTACAATATAAAGGAAAACCTGTTGGAATAGAGGCATTAGCTGCAACAATAGGAGAAGAAGTTGATACAATAGAAGATGTTTATGAACCATATTTAATTCAAATTGGATTTATAGCTAGAACATTAAGAGGAAGAACTGTTTTACCACCAGCATATACTCATATGGGATATTCTTATTTAGAATAGGGAGAGAAAATGAAAAAAATATTGAAAAAAGAATACCTTTTAGCTATTTTAATATTTATTGTAATTTTTAGCAATATTTTAGTAAAGCCATTAGGAGATTTAGATGAACTTTGGAATTATAATGTAGCAAGAAATATAGCAGAACGGAAAAATACCATATAAAGAAATCAGTACAATTACCACTCCATTATTACCATTTATCAGTAGTATTTTTTTAATAATATCAAACCAACTGATTATAATGAGAATTTTAGCTGCTTTGCTAATGACATCTATTTTTTACATGATATTTAAAATATTAAAACGACTTACTAAAGAAACAAATATAAGTGTAATTATTACAGCATTAATAGGTTTATTATTCCGTGAAATCTTTTGCATTGATTATAACTATATGTGTCTATTTCTTTGCTTAAGTATTTTATACTTAGAGTTAGCTTCAGAAAAGAAAAATAAATCATTATGGATAGGAATCTTAGGAGGATTAGCTATTTGCACAAAACAAAGTATAGGAGCAATAATTGCAATAGCAGTTTTATTAAGACCTCTATTAGAAATCAATAAAAAAGAAAATATAAAAGTATTAATGAAGGAAGTTGGAAAACGAGTATTAGGGATTGCTATACCAAGTATTATTTTATTATCATACCTTATTATTACTAATTCTTTTAATGATTTTCTAGATTATGCAATAAAAGGAATAGCGACATTTGACAATAAAGTAGAATATAAAACATTGCTAAAAAGTAATATACTAGAAATAACTATTTTATCAAGGCTAATACCTGTTACAATTATTGTAACTATTTTAGCAAGTATAATAACAAAAATTATTAGTATCAAAAAAGTAGAAGTACAAGAAGAAACAAAAGAAAAATTTACAAATATTCAAATTTTAACATTATATAGTTTACCAGTGCTAATAGTTATTTATCCTATTGCAGATAGAATTCACTTTTTAATAGGTATAACGATTGCACTTATTTCTATTAGTTATTGTTTATTCTTATTAGGAAAAATAGGATATGATAAAATAAGATATTCCAAGAAAAAGTTTCATTATAAAACTATAACATTGATAATTTGGGTAGGATTATTAGCAACAATAAGCTTGCAGGGTGTAATAAATATACGAGAATATATAAACAACTATAGATATGGGAAAATAAATAAAGAAATAGAACATTTTGAAAATATTGAAATACCAGAATATTTGCAAGACAGAATTATAGAGATAGATAAATATATTAAAGAAAAAGAAAAACAAGGAATAACGGTATATATATTAGATGCAGAAAGTGCAGTTTATACTATTCCACTTAATAAATATACAAAAGACTATGATATGTTCTTAAAAGGAAATATCGGAAAAGATGGAGAACAAGGACAAATAGAAAAAATAAAAAAAGAAAAAAATGAAAATATAATATATCTTGTAAGAAAAGATAACGAAACATTAAATTGGCAATCACCAATAAAGGTTATTACATATATAAAAGAAAACTTAAGACATGTAGGAGAAATAGAATTTTATGATGCATACACTGAATAAATTTATGGAGATATTTCAAAATAAAAAAATAATATATACTATTTTTGTTATTTTAATATTTATAGTAGCAATTACAGTAAGATTTTTGAATTGGCCAAATACAATAGATGATATAAATTGTGATGAAGCAATGTCGGCAATAAATGCAAAATCAATAGCTGAGAATGGTACTGACATTTATGGAACAAAATATCCTATTTATTTTGAAGGATGGCTAATTAGTGGACAAAGTGCTTTAGCGATATATAGTATTGCATTTTTTATAAAGATATTTGGCTTTTCTGTCATCTCTATAAGATTGCCAATTATGATTATGACTATATTATCTCTGCTTTTCATGTTATTGCTAATGAATAAGATTTTTAAAAATAAAAAAATAACACTTATTGTATTAAGTCTACTAGCAATCAACCCATGGGATATTATGCAAAGCCAATGGTGTTTAGACTGTAATTTTTATCCACATATAATGCTAATAGCAATTTACTTATTTTATACTGGAATAGAAGATAAAAAGACAGCTATGTTATTCTTTTCTATGATATTGTTTGCAATTACATTATATTCATACGGAATAGCACTATACTTGACACCAATATTCTTAAGTATATTAGCTTTATATTTATTGATAAAAAAGAAAATAACTATAAAAAAATTCTTATTGTGTACATTAGTATTCTTAATAGTTTCTTCACCTATAATTATTATGTGTATAATAAATTTATTTGACTTACCTACTATCAATATTGGAGAAATAACGATTCAAAACTTTAAATATGCAATAAGAACAAATGATATGCTAATTTTTTCTAAAAATAAAATTGGTACATTATTTAATAATATTGCTACTTTAATTAAAATTCTAATATTGCAAAGCGATACACTTATATGGAATGCATTACCTATGTATGGCACAATATATATAATTAGTTTACCAATTATTCTTATTGGAATAATTGAGCTTGGTTATAAACTTTTTTATAGAAAACAAGAAATAAATAATCAATTTGGAATTGTTATAATTTTAACATGGCTATTGATAGGACTTATTTGTGGAATTATTATAAATGACATCAATATAAATAGAATAAATATTATATGGTATGTTTTTATTATAATAAATGGAATTGGAATATATACAGTAATAACTAAATTCAAAAATAAAAAAATACTAGCAATTCTATTTCTAATATTATATGTTATCAATTTTACTGGATTTGCTATAAATTATTATGACAATGCAAGTAAACAAATTGCTAATTCATTTACTTGGTCTAATGGCTTAGTAGATGCTATACAGTATGTAGAAAATACAGATGTAAATAAAGTAATATTATCAGATGAGGTATGTAATACTGATAAAAAAGATATTTTTATAAGATATGGAACACAAGGCAAACAAAAAAATAAAGATATTTCTAAAGAAGAATTTATGAAGTTTTATTCAATGCAAGATGGCGTAAATATGGATTATTCAACAGATAAAAAGCAATATGTAATCAATAAAATAAATGAAGATATGACTTTAACAGAACCTATTTATATAATTAAAAAGCAAGAGATAAATGAAATAGATAATATACAGAAATATAAACAAAATATTTTTAATAATTATATTGTTTTAATAGACAAGAATATATAACAAATATTATAATAAGTAGAAAGGAATTTGATAAATATGAAATTGCTAATGCATACTTGTTGTGCACCATGTAGTGTATATTGCATTGATTCTTTAAGAAAAGAGGGAATAGAACCAACTCTATACTGGTATAATCCTAATATACATCCATATATAGAATATAAGACAAGAAGAGATGCCTTAAAAGAATATAGTAAAATGATAGAAGTTGAAGCTATTTTTGAAGAAGAATATGGACTAGATACGTTTTGTAAAAATGTAATTGATAAATTAGATACACGTTGCCAAGATTACTGCTATCCAGTTAGATTAGAGCAAACAGCAAAATTTGCTAAAGAAAATGGATATACGTCTTTTACCACAACGCTATTAGTAAGCCCTTACCAAAAACATGAAATGATTAAGAAAATAGGGGAAAGTTTAGCTAAAAAGTATGGACTAGAATTTGTTTATCGAGATTTCCGTGTTGGATTTAGAGAAGGACAAGCTAAAGCAAGAGAATTAGGATTATATATGCAAAAATATTGT
>CANQOU010000053.1 GCA_947625565.1 uncultured Clostridia bacterium | reverse complement strand
TGATATTCGTAAAACAGGACATTGGAACCATTCATATATAAATAACGGACAAAGTGAGCTTCAAGATTATACATTTTTAAATTGTACTATTGCAAATGTATCTTCTTGCCTAATCAAAAATGGAGACTATGGAGAAATTTTTGAGAAGGCCGAAACATATATTCAAGCTGGTGATTGGTTTTTCTATTCATGCTTAATGACTTTAGGAAATGTTGCCTATGTTAATAAGCCATATAATTATTATCGTATTCATGGAAATAATGTCTCAAGTGTTATGGATAAGCAAGAACACTTAAAAGAGATTAAAAAAATTCATAATGATATGAGAAATTTGACAAGTATTACAAATTGGCATGAAAAAGAATTCCAAAAACGTTATGATTTTTTGAAGAAAGCTTGGAATTTAAAAGAAATACATGACTAGATTAGAAAAGGGGAAATTTTTAAAATATGAAAGAATATGTAAAAGAGCATAAGGACAGTATATTAGTTATAGCTATATTTATTATATTTGCAATTTTTTTAATATTTCAACATCAATTTTTATATTTATACCATGATGACTATGGCTATGCATCTTTAAGCTATGTAGGAGGTGCTCCTGAAAATATTCATGGAACAGATTTTACATTTTCAGATATAATAAACTTTTTACAAAAGCATTATTTAAATTGGGGTGGAAGAGTATTATCATTTTTTGTAGAAGTTGCTGGTTTACATTATTTAGGATTAAATGGATTTCGTATTTTACAAGCAATTACTATTTTAGGTATTTTCTTTTTAATATATTTAATTATGAGCAAGGTTTTAGACAAAAAAGTAAAAAAATGGATAATAGCACTTGTCACAGTTGCCTTATATGGTATTACAGAGTATAGGGCATTTGCAGATGGAGTTTTTTGGATAACTGCATCAGTTTTATATGTTTGTCCGATATTTTTCCTACTTTCATTTGTATATTTATATTCTTTTAAGAAAGATATGAACAATGAAGGTAGATTTAAGAAATTTATCTATGTTGTCCTACTTGGAGTTACAATATTTATTGCAACTTTTTCTCAGGAGCAAATTGCTGTTGCAAGTTTTATGTATATATTAGTCTGGACTTGCTATAACATTATTAAGAATAAAAAATTAAGTAAGTTGGATATATTCCTAACAATTATAAGTGGTATTGGATTTGCAATTTTAATGTTAGCACCAGGAAATGAAATAAGAAAGCAAGCTCCATCAAGTGCAACTTTTTATCAAATGCCTTTTTTACAAAGAACTGGGAAAGGTATAGCAGAAACGATTATTGGCAATTTTTCTGAATATAATAAAATTTTTCAGTTTTTCTTTTTTGGAACAGCATTATTATTTGGAATAAAAAACTTACAGAAAAATACAGGCTTTAAAGCTTTAAATATACTTAATTTAATATCAACATCAGAAATATTTTTAATTACATTCATACGAAAAGAAGGATATTTTAATTATGCATATAACATATTTGATAATTTAATATATAAGATAGGAGTTACTTTAATAGCACTAATACAGTTAGGACTAATTGCGTATAGTATCACAATTTATTTATGGAATAGAGGCACAAAAAGCTTGGCAATTTTATTCTGGTGTGCAATTTTTTCACAAGGAGCTATGATAGTTGCACCATATTTTCCAGTACGTTCTAGCATTATCTTTGAATATTTATATAATTTAATAGGAATTGTTATTATAGGAGATATATATTCAGAAAGCAACAATAAAATAATTACTTCTTGCTTGATAATACCATTTCTTGTATTATGCATTTTTAATAGTGCAAAGATTACAAAAGGATATAAAGATAATAGTTTTGCAAATGAAGAAAATAATCAGAAATTGGAAATTGTATCAGAAAAAATAAAAGCAGGAGAAAATATTACTAATATAACTTTAAAAAAATTACCAAATATAATGTATAGTGGGGCTCAGCCATATCAAGAAAACTGTGATTATATATTATGGTGGATAAAAGCATATTATGATTTACCTTTAACAGGAATTGATATTCAATACGAATAAGAAAGTAGGAAAAAATGGAAAATTTAAAAGAACTTTTAATTAAATATAAAGATGTAGTATTTTATATAATATTTGGAATACTAACAACAATCATAAATATTGGATCATTTTACATTTTACACTCTCTTTTACATTGGGAAGAAAATATATCTAATATAATTGCAATAACACTTGCGGTTCTTGTTGCATATTTCACTAACAAAGATTTAGTATTTCATTCTCAAGCAAAAGGAAGTAGAGAAAAAATAATCGAATTTTTTAAGTTTATTTTAGGTAGACTTTTTACAATGATTGTTGAATATGTTGGATGCCTATTATTATTTGAATACGCTCCAATTCCAGCAATTATAAGTAAATGTGGAATGACAGTTATAGTAATTATTTTAAACTTTTTTATTAGTAAATTTTTTGCTTTTAAGAAAAAAGAGTAATATTAGTAGGAGTGAAAAGAATGAAAAAAGTATCATTTGTTATACCAATGTACTATGAAGAAAAAGTAGTAGAAGAATGTTACAAAAGAGTAAAAAAGGTTTTAAATGAACTAACTCAATATGATAGTGAAATAATTATAGTAAATGACGGAAGTAAAGACCAAACTTTACCAATATTAGAAAATTTAGCAAAAAATGATAAATCATTAAAAGTAATTTCTTTTTCCCGTAATTTTGGACATCAAGCAGCTGTAACTGCTGGATTACAATATGCCACTGGTGATGCTATTGTCATTATAGATGCAGACATGCAAGATCCACCAGAACTAATTAAAGAAATGTTAGAATTGTGGGAGCAAGGTAATGAAGTTATTTACGGTAAAAGAAAAGTAAGAAAAGGAGAATCTGCCTTCAAATTACTAACAGCTAAAATGTTTTATCAAACATTAAATGCCTTATCAGATGTTGAAATTCCAAAAGATACAGGTGATTTTAGATTAGTAGATAGAAAAGTTGTAGATACAATAAATCAATTACCAGAACACAATAAATTTTTAAGAGGTCTATTTAGTTGGGTAGGATATAAACAAATACCATTTGAATATGAAAGACAAGAACGTTTTGCAGGAACTACTAAATATCCACTTAAAAAAATGTTAAAATTAGCTTCAGATGGTATTATTAGCTTTTCAACAAAACCTTTAAAGCTAGTAGGAACATTAGGAATTTTATCTGTTTTAATATCTTTCGTTTTATTAGTTTATGCTATAATTTCATATATTTTTAAATTGAATGACTTATCAGCAGGTTGGACATCTATTATGGTTGCAATTACATTTTTTGCAGGAATTCAATTATTATCAATTTGGATTATTGCAGAATATATTGGCAGAATTTATGATGAATCAAAAAGAAGGCCACAGTATATTATAGATAAAAAAATAAATATAGAGGAGTAAAAGATGGAAAAAATATCAATTATTGTACCATGTTATAATGAAGAAGAATCAGCGCCACTATTTTACAAAGAAACTGAAAAAGTAAGAATGCAGGATTTTCCTGAGATCGAATTTGAATATATATTTGTTGATGATGGCTCAAAAGATAAAACTTTAGAAGAAATCAAAAAAATTTCACAGGAAAATGAAAATGTTAAATATATTTCTTTTTCAAGAAATTTCGGAAAAGAAGCGGCTATGCTTGCAGGACTAGATGTATCTACTGGTGATTATATTACATTGATGGATGCAGACTTACAAGATCCACCAAGTTTACTTAGAAAAATGTATGAAATGATAAAAAATGAAGGATATGATTGTATTGCAACTAGACGTATTACAAGAAAAGGAGAACCACCTATTCGTAGTTTCTTTGCAAGATGTTTTTATAAACTAATAAACCATATTTCAGATGTTGAAATGGTAGATGGTGCAAGAGATTTTAGACTAATGACAAGACAAATGGTTGATAATATTATTTCAATGAGAGAATATAATCGATTTTCAAAAGGATTATTCAGTTTTGTTGGCTTTAAAACAAAATGGATAGAATATGAGAATGTAGAAAGAGTTGCAGGTAAAACAAAATGGTCTTTTTGGAAATTATTCAAATATGCAATAGAGGGAATTACAGCTTTTTCAACAGCGCCATTGATTTTTTCTTCATTTATTGGGCTACTATTTTGTTTAATTGCATTTTTATTGATAATATTTATTATTGTAAAAACATTAGTATATGGTGACCCAACAAGTGGATGGCCATCTATGGTTTGTATTATTGTTTTTGTAAGTGGTGTCCAACTATTTTCTTTAGGAATTATAGGACAATACTTATCAAAAACATATTTGGAAGTAAAACATAGGCCAACATACATAATTAAAGAAAAAAACTAAAAAAATGACTTGTTTTTCAAAAAAAATAATGTTATGATATTAGCATGAGAAAGGAGATAAAAATGAAAATATTGATTACAGGTGCAAATGGTATGCTTGCAAAATCAGTAATTAAAAGATTAGGTAATGAAAATGAATTGATATTAACTGATGTTAAAGATTTAGATATTACAAATGAAATAGATGTAATGAATTTCATACAAGAAAAAAAGCCTCAATATATAGTTAACTGTGCAGCATATACAGCAGTAGATAAAGCAGAAGATGCATATGATTTAGCAGATAAAATTAATGGTGATGGCCCAAAAAACTTAGCAAAAGCTGCTAAAAGCATTGATGCTACTTTAATCCATATTAGTACAGACTATGTATTTGATGGAGACTTAGACGTTTCAAAATTTTATACAGAAGAAGATAAAGTAGGACCTGTTACTGTTTATGGAAAAACAAAATTACATGGGGAGGAACAGGTTAAAAACAATACAGATAAATACTATATTTTTAGAACAGCTTGGCTATATGGTGATGGTAACAATTTTGTTAGAACAATGTTAAAACTAGGAAAAGAAAAAGAAGAATTATCCGTTGTTTCAGACCAACATGGTAGTCCTACATATGCTGAAGATTTAGCAAATATTATTGGAGAAGCTATTGAAAAGAAAATCCCATATGGACTATATCATTCAACAAATCAAGGCTTCACAACATGGTATGAATTTACAAAAAAAATATTTGAACTTGCGAATATTAACTGCAAACTTAAACCAGTTACATCAGAAGAATTTGTTAGACCTGCAAAAAGGCCAAAAAATTCTCAATTAAGCAAAAACAAGTTATTGTCATATGGAATTAACATTCCAAATTGGGAAGATGGATTAAAAAGATATTTAGACGTAGAATTACATAATATATCTTAATTTACAATGATAATAGCGATTTAGAACAATTGTAATTCCTTGTAAAAAAGTTCTATAATCGTTATTTATAAAAATACAGATACAGAGGGGAAAATCTTCCCCTTTGATTATCTAATACATAGAAAGAAATGAGGTAAAAATGAGAAAAAGAAAAGGGATTATTTTAGCAGGAGGAAGTGGGACAAGACTATACCCACTAACACTTGCTATATCGAAACAAATTATGCCAGTATATGACAAACCAATGATTTATTATCCATTATCTGTACTTATGGAGGCAGATATAAAAGAAGTATTAATAATATCAACACCTAGAGACATTACTGTATTTCAAGATTTATTAGGTGATGGGACTCAATGGGGAATGTATTTTGAATATAAAGTACAAGAAAAGCCAAATGGTTTAGCTGAAGCTTTTATAATAGGTGAAGACTTTATAGGTGAAGATAATGTTGCAATGATATTAGGTGACAATATGTTCTATGGTTCACATTTACCAGAACTACTACAAAGAGCAAATGAAAGAGAAACTGACTCAACAATATTTGGTTTTTATGTAAAAGATCCTAGAAGATATGGTGTTGTAGAAATATCAGATGATGGAAAAGCTATATCCATAGAAGAAAAACCTGAAAATCCAAAATCAAATTTTGCAGTACCAGGATTATATTTCTATACTAATGATGTTATAGATATTGCAAAAAATGTAAAACCATCTGCACGAGGAGAAATTGAAATAACTTCCATAAATGACGAATATATGAAAAGAGGTAAATTGACAGTTGAAAAATTAGGAAGAGGAATGGCTTGGTTTGATACAGGTACACATGATGCATTACTAGAAACTGCAAGCTTTGTTCAGACTATTGAAAAGCGTCAAGGAATGCAAGTTTGCTGTCCAGAAGAAATCGCATATCGTAAAAAATGGATTGACAAAGAAAAATTATTAGAAATTTCTAAACCATTTATGAAAACAGAATATGGACAATATCTAAAAAATTTGGCTGAAGGGAAAATTTAAAAGGAGAAAAAATGTTTTTTAATAAGTTGAAAAAAATATATAAATCAAATGCTTTTCCTTTTTTAGTATACATTTTTCTAATGATTTGCTTTCATTTCCTAATGCAAAAAACAGGAACTGATGATATATTTTTTGGTAATGCTTGTAATAACACAAGTTTATGGGAATATCTATTAAATCGTTATCAAAATTGGACTTCTCGTTTAGTTATTGAAGCAGGAGAAGTAATATCTTGTGGCTTTTTGCCTTTATTTATCTGGAAATTTATAGATATAGGAATGTACATATTATTACTTTATTCTATTTCAAAATTAATCATTACAGAAAATAAAAGAAAAATGAATTTTATTCTTGTAGGAAGTTTACTTTGTATACCAATATTTATATTGGCAGAAGCTGGATGGGTGTCTACAATAAATAACTATATATGGACTTCAGCAACAGGATTATATGCTATGATACCATTAAGAAAAATTTACAATAATGAAAAAATTAGCATCTTTCAAGCTATTACTTATATACTTGCAATAATATATGCAAGTAATCAAGAACAAATGGCAGGTATTTTATTTATTGTATATGCATGTTTTACATTTATATATGTAAGAAATAAAAAAGTAAAACCTATAATATGGATATTAGATGCTATAATTATTCTTAGCTTAATTTCAATTTTATTATGTCCTGGAAATAGCGCTAGAAAAGCTCAAGAAATTGCAAATTGCTATCCAGAATATGCAAATTTTGGAATTTTAAAAAAATTACAAATAGGTTTAACCTCTATGATGGATTATTGTTTATTACAAGAAAGATTATTATTTGTTGTATTCATTTTTGTTATAACTTTAGCACTTTGGAAAAATGCCAATAATTTAAAATCTAAAATCTTTGCAATAACTCCAATTGGAATATGTATTGCTTTTAAGTATTCTAATACATTTCTTAGCAGAGTAGATTTTATTGATATGGAAAATTCTAAAATCTATCTATACTTCAAAGTTATTGTATACCTTGCAATAATAGTATTACTTGCAATTAGCCTATACCGTATCTTCAAGAATGATATAAGAGAACGTTTTTTATCTATTTTGATATTTTTTACAGGAGTAATCAGCAGATATATAATGGCATTTTCTCCGACGGTATATGCTTCAGGGGAAAGAACATCAATTTTTTTCTATATATCAATGTGTATGATAATAGTATATATTTGTAATAATTTATTTAAAAGAAAGGAAGAAAAAAATGAGCAAATTCAAGAAAATAGAAACTAGTATAAAAGATGTATATATAATTGAGCCAACTGTATTTGGCGACAATAGAGGATACTTTATGGAAACATATAGCAAAGTGGATTTTGAAGAATTAGGATTAAATTATGATTTTGTTCAAG